>NZ_SMAB01000025.1 GCF_004342885.1 Tepidibacillus fermentans | reverse complement strand
AGGATAGGACGATTTTTTTGTGCATTTTTTATAAAAATTTGATAAAAATGGAGGCGCTCTAAAAGTCAGTTACTCTGACTTTTTAGACAGCCCCAATTCCTCATAGGTAAGATAAAGACCTTGCGCTGTTTCTTCTTGTTCTAGTACTCGTGCTCGTTTCAATTCCTCATAGGTAAGATAAAGACCAGTCTTCCAACTAGGTCATCTTCGTGCCATCTAGTCATGAGTTTCAATTCCTCATAGGTAAGATAAAGACATTACGCTTACATTGATTATGATTCGGCAGCCGGGAAATAGTTTCAATTCCTCATAGGTAAGATAAAGACCACACCTTGATAGCGCAAGTATTTTTCTCTCAGTCCGTTTCAATTCCTCATAGGTAAGATAAAGACCTAATTCGCCGACTCGAATATTAGAAATCACTCCTGAAGGTTTCAATTCCTCATAGGTAAGATAAAGACTTTTTTTAAAAAAGGGAAACTTTATAAAGTTTCCCCTGAAGTTTCAATTCCTCATAGGTAAGATAAAGACGATCACTCCAGAAACCATTTTCTTCTTTTTCTTGAAAGTTTCAATTCCTCATAGGTAAGATAAAGACTATATCCTTTACGTTTAGATGCTCGTCCACCCATTAGAGGTTTCAATTCCTCATAGGTAAGATAAAGACGGACCAAAGTAGCACAAGCACTTTATGGAAGGCTATCATGGTTTCAATTCCTCATAGGTAAGATAAAGACTCTTTTTTTTCGTTTTTGAAAATAAGCTCCCTCCTCTCGTTTCAATTCCTCATAGGTAAGATAAAGACCTTAAAAGTCACTTTATCACGCCAACCAGTTACAGCGGTGTTTCAATTCCTCATAGGTAAGATAAAGACGAAGAACGAAAACAAACAAAAATTTAAAGGAGTGATTTTGTTTCAATTCCTCATAGGTAAGATAAAGACCGAAAAGCAAACAATCAAGGCAGCAGAGAGTTTTGCTGGTTTCAATTCCTCATAGGTAAGATAAAGACAAAAGTGAACTAGGTGACGTATTATGGTATGTTTCTGTTTCAATTCCTCATAGGTAAGATAAAGACTACCCCATGTAGAGCGATCTACAATTCGAACAATTTTCGGTTTCAATTCCTCATAGGTAAGATAAAGACCCAGCGCTGGCGGTAATGATGCTCAACCTACAGCAGTTAATGTTTCAATTCCTCATAGGTAAGATAAAGACGAAAAACAGGTTGCGTGGGCTAATGATGTTCGCGCGTTTCAATTCCTCATAGGTAAGATAAAGACCAAGCCCGTATCATGGTTTTAAAACTGCTGATGAACGTTTCAATTCCTCATAGGTAAGATAAAGACGCAAAGACAAGCGTAAACTTGTCCTATTGCCAAAACTGTTTCAATTCCTCATAGGTAAGATAAAGACTTGAAACTTTTTAAGGAGGAGAAATTTATGACATTTGGTTTCAATTCCTCATAGGTAAGATAAAGACCCAGAAAAGTGGCTTTTTGATAATATTTCTACAATAAAAGAGAAATTCCTGCTTTAAAATTTTATAAAAATTAAATTTGTCATAAATCTCATATTTCTGCATATATCTTTTACTATCGCTTAATTTCTTCAAAAATAAAATTGTCGTCGATCTCCTAGGATTACTACAAGATTTATGATCGACGACAAAATTAGCTTATAGTATATTTTCATCTCCGCCTTTTTTTAAACCAAATTCTTCTCTTTTTGAATAATTTTTGGTTCGAAATGTATAAAAGATAACCGAATCTTCTTCTGAATTCATTATGCTTCTTAGTTCCATCTTCAATTTGGTATAATTTGCATTAGATATTTCGCCTTCAAGCACGGAATTTTGAACCCAGTGTAAATATTTTCGAGCTATTTTTAGAGCTTTACCAACCCTTTTTTCGCCAAAATCATAAACTAAAATAACAAACAAATCGATCACCTACCACAATGATTGATATGGTTCATAGATTTTTTCACCTAAAATATGTTTTTGAATCTTGTATAACTCTAAACGAATTAATCTTCGATAGGACACAGATTTCCCTAAATGCCTATGATTGACAGTTGTCTTCATTCGTTTGTCCAATTCAGTAATAAATTTTTTCCTTCCTTCTTCAGAAAGAAGAATCCCATCCAAATGTTTATCAAAGTCTTTTTTGTGATCATTTTTTTATTGATTAAAGTAAAAATCAAACGATCGATCATAATAGGTTTGAAAATTTCGGCCACATCCAGATTTAGAGAAAAACGTCTAAAATTCGTAGCATGTAAATATCCAATTCTTGGATCAAGATATGTTTTGTATATTTCGCTAAGCACTGTAGTGTAAACAATGGTATTACCAAAACTGATTATTGCATTTAGTCGATTCAACGGAGGTCTTTGACTTCTTTTTTCAAATGGAAAATCAGGATCTGCAATAATATAATCAAAAGATGAATAATATTTTTCCCGGGCATGTCCTTCAACAGCCATCAACTCTTCAATTGAGTTAGTATTTTCTATATGAATAGCCTCATTTTGTATTTCTTCGATTATATTAATAAAAAAATCTTTTCCTTCATCCCTTCTATTTCGATAATATTTTAGAACTTGAATCATTTGACCAATAGAACCTTTTACAAATGTTTTGGCTAAAGTTAACCTTTTTTCTTTTTCTAAATAGTGTTCTGCCTGTTTTAAAACTACATAGCCCGCATTTAAATGTTCTCTTGGGTAAAAAGTACCGACATAATACCCGTAATGGTTGAAATAATGAATACAGATTTCCTTTTGAGAAACAAACTCTAAAAACTTTTTTGAAACATCAACTTCTCCAAATATATAAATATCACTAGTATCTTCAATTGGGATATATTTACGTCTTTCTTCCGTTTCAAAATATAGGCTATTGTCTTTTCTTTTTAACTGACCGTTTTGGAAGATATAAAGGGTTTTTTTCATTCTCATTCCTCCGCCCAACAATATTCTCGATAAGCACATTTCCTACAAAATGAGATTTTTTTCGGTGCTGGTGGTATTGGCATGCGCGCGATCCGACGAATATTTTCCATTGCCTGCTCTAGCTCTTTCTTTGCTTCTTCCGTCCATTCCACAATTTCTTTTTTTCGTTCTTCTGGAAATAAAAGTTCCCCTTTTGCTTCTATTCCCATTTTCTTTAATGTATTAAGATAATGTAAAAGCTGAAAACGTGCACTATTGATATAGCTAGAGGATTTTTTTACTTCTCCAATTACCAACTGCTTCCCTTCTTTTCGTATACGGTCAATTTTGATATTTCCAATTACGATTTCTCTCTTATTCCTTGTATAAGAATGTTCAGATATAAATCTACCAATATCCAAGTTCTCATCATCTTCATCGGGAGCAATATGATGAATCATAAGCCAAACTTCTCTTTGACAGATAAAATAGTACCAGATATGCGTGCCAGTAATGTCCATTATAAATTCTTTATCCTTTTGATTTTCTACCATATAAAAGCATCTCCATATTCATCAATAAATCCTGTTTCTTCGTCATAATATTGTTGGAGCTGTCCTTTTGGGATCCAAAAAATTGAAGATTTTATTCCATTTCGACTAGAAAATGAAATAGGGGGGTTATTTTTTACTCTTTTCCCACGGATTTGAATCATATATTGACTCATTTTTATTAATACTATTTTAGTAATGGCTTGACGATCATAATATGAAATATTTTCTTTTTGTTTTATTATATAATCTTTATCAATAATTCCTTCTAGAAGGGATAGATCCAACTTATCCTTATGAATTTCTTCATATACATTAGCTAATTGAGTAGCTTTTTCATCCATTTCAACAAAAACATCAATCACCTCTCCAATCTTTTCTATAAGTTGAAATTCTTCAAGTTTTTCAAAATCAAGTTGACCAATTCCTTCATTCCACAAAGTTCTTGATTCTTCAGGGATATCGAATTGCATAAGTTGTTCATAGTAATTTTCAATAAGAGAAGGATATTCAGGTTCAAGAATTTGATTATATTTTTCTAATAGATTTTTGGTACGTTCTAAGTGATGGAGCTGGTAGACATATTGATTATCATTTTCAAATCTTACAATATAAACAGGACAGTATTCGCCTTTTTTGCCTTCTCGATTAACTCTACCTGCTGTTTGAACTAACGATTCTAGAGGAGCTAAATCACGAAATCCAAGATCAAAATCTAAATCTACTCCTGCTTCAATCGTTTGTGTTGAGACAAGGATGACAGGAACGTTTTCATTTAATTTTTGTTTTACATTTAAAATCACTTCTTTTCTTTTTTTCGGAATAATATTTGTAGATAAATATGCTATATCAATATCCTTATACAATTCTTCCTGATCTTGTAATTCTTTTAAACGCCTAAACACGTCTATGCTTCGTTTAATCGTATTCACAACAATCAATACAGATTTTTTACCATCCCAAATGTTTCTAAACAATAAAAGAAAAGACTCCGTATCATATTTTTCCTTTAAAAGCGGGATAAATTTTGTCCTTCTTAACTGTTTGAAATAAGCGTCATGGTTTGGTAATAGTTCAATAGGCGGTTGAAAATCTCTGCTCTGTAATCGATCCCCCATTTGCAATATTTTTGGTTGGGTAGCTGTCATGAGAATAAATCGCGTTCCATAATATTCAGCCACTCTTCTTAACAATGCACCTATTAATGCCATATACTTTTCTGGAATTGCTTGTACTTCATCTAAGATTACTATACTACCTGCTAATTTATTGATTTTTTTAAGTAATCGATTTTTTCCAGATAATAAAGATTGAAATAATTGAACAAAAGTAGTTAAAATAACATCTCCTTCCCAAGACTCTACCTCCAGCAATGTTTGATCTAAAGGTAATTCATTCATATTTTTATCACTAAAATCATTTAATCGATGATGGATAACCACCGTTGCTTGTTTATTAAAGACTTTTTCATAATCTATTTGCGTTTGTTCTATAATATTAATAAATGGAATTGCTGTAATAATTCTAGGAGTATATTTGTACTTATTTGTTAATTTTTCCTGCAATCGTAATGCACATTGTAATGAAGATAAGGTTTTTCCTATTCCAGTAGGAGCGGTTATAGTAAAAAAATATTGTGAATCTATATCCTCATCTGTTAAACCATCAATAATTTCAAACATAGTTTTTCTTGCCGCTTCTCTTTTTTCCCTTAAATAAATTTCTTCTTTTGAATATAGGTCTTTATGTTTTTGATTAGTATAGGATTCTACTTGTTGTGGGGATACAGTTCTTACTTTCTTAGGTTGAACACCTGCAGAATTCAATTTATCGTTATCGATGAGAACTGAAAAAATATAAATTAATCCAAAAAACCAGTGAATATCACCTAATCTAGGACTTCTTAAATGGTATGGCATGTTTATAAAAAATTTTTTATTTTCTTTTAACTTTTCAATTTGAAAATAATCGGAAAATTTTTCAAAACTACTATCCTCTTTTATATGTAATTCTCTATAAATTTCATCTATTTTTTTTAACAGATTCAAGGCCTGTTTATTTAAAACATCCCACATCGATGGATCATCAAAAAGTTCTTTCAATCTTAAGTGACTATGATGAAACCTAATTGCGATATAGGCAAGGAAAGCCCATACCGAGCGTTGTTCAATCTGCAAATCTTGAAATTTATCTGTTAAAAATGGATAGATGAAGCAAGCAGAAATATGAGCATGATTTTTTAACGATGAAGATTTTCCCTTTAATAAGTAGTCTTGAAAGTAATCAGTATATTTTCCAATATCGTGAAATAAATAAATAAACCGAATATATGATTTTAGTTGATGGTTTGACATTTTTGGAAAATTAACTGTTGGCGGTACCCTATCTTTAATCAGATTAGAAACTTGGTATAAATGTTCTTCGAGGGACTGAGATATTTGTAATTCAGAATCAAAATGGGCAACGTACAAATAGGATCACCATCCTTTTTATGTAAAGAAAAGGCACGATTTTTATTACCGTTGCCTCTTCTTTCATTATTCAACCCATGTTATAGATGTTCCGTCATTTAATTGAACATATTTAGAAATTTTTATAAAAATAGGATTGGGGGATAGATTAATAATCATATTTCCAATTCCTTTTCCCGTAATTCTTCGATTTTTGTCAAATTCAATCGGTATCTCTTCTTTTATTAGTCTATAACCATTTCCATTCATTTCACTAAAATTGATTTGTTTTACCCACTTGGTTGGAATAATAGAAGATATTCTAACGAAGTCGTTACTTTCTCTTTCCACACCTTCAACTATCCCTTCATATTCAATCCATCCTAGATGTTGTGCGGTTCCAAGAGCAAAGGAAATCCCTAAACTCGTGTAACCAAATTTAGATTTAGTTAATAATTGTTCCAATTGATTCATGATCGAATGATCTTGATGATGAAAATAAATATGGTAATCGATAAAACCTGTACGTATATTTTGTGGTAATATGATTTCCGTTGCTGTTTGACTGTGATATTCTTGAGACCCGTTAAAATCATTTGTATTCTCAATCTTTAATAGGTTCATTTTCTGAATCATTTTTTTTATCGGTTCACGGTTTACTATACTAATATGGCATTGTTCTAAAGAAAACATTTCGTAGTAGCTATCTCTTTCTAAACCTAGTAAACCGGCTATCATTCCTATGATAGTGGTTCTCGGTGGAACGGAGTACGTTAATGCTGAGGAATTGGAATAGTACCTACGAAAATGAGCCATTTTTCCTCGCAAGTGAAACGAGAGGAGTTTCATCTTTAGCCCTCCACTTTATTGGCAATAGGCTGCCATAAATCAAGTGATACATATTCTGGCATATGTCTAAATATGGAATCGTCTACATATGGATGGAACCAACCGACAACGTTATCAATATAACCATTTTTTTTCATTTCTTCTATTACGGATGATAATTTTGAAAAATCAATAGTTAAATGATGAATTTCTCGAATTGATTTTTCTTCATTATAATGAACCTGTATAAATCTTCTTAAATCACCTATATATCCATCAAAATCTTTTGCGTATATAATTTCCAAATAAAATAATGGACTTTGCCCTTGTTTACTATCTGTTTGGTTATTCATTATGCCTTGTATTAAAGCTTTTCGGAAAATTTCCCTATCCTGTTCTGTCATCCCTGTCAATTTGGCACTGTATTTATTCATCGTTCCATAATGGGTAATTAAAGCATAATACAGTTTGTGTTTTTTCCCAAAAGTCGATGCATCATCGTTCATGATTGAAGTGATGGTATTGGATTTCACTAATTCCACGGGATGGAGAGAATAACCCCAAGAAATTTGAACAGGACCTGTAAAGGTACGGGTTATTCCTTCAACTGCCATTGCACTTCCAAACAATCGAATATCAATTAGCGATTTTTTAATTATTGCTGTCATAAAGGAGTTATTAAAATCAACAAACAAAGATTTTTTCTTTTTATCTTTACTCATTTTTTCATATAATTCTTTAAAGTTTCCATTTTGCCCATCTACTAATTGATTCCATTTTTCTTGAAGAATAGTCTCTTCATTTAATAGTTTTGTGAAATTATCCTCATCATTTAACCATTGATCTCTGATTGATTCAAACATTTTATCCATTGGTACTTTTTTATCTGCCAAAGTATCGACGAAAATTGGGTATCCTTTTCTTTTAAGAAAATCTCTAATATCTCTTTTTCTTCTAGCATCGCTCACTAATACAGTTGATGTTTCATAATCCATACGAGGCTTGTTTTCTTGATCTGGATCACCATTTGGATTGGTCATTTTCGCTTCAAACCCAAAAATAAAATCACTATTTTGATTTAATATCATCTTTACTCCCCCTTATAATGTTATTCCTACTCATTTTCTAACATTTTGGTACCGGTCATATAAGAGTAACCTGACATTAAATAAAAAACATTTGCATGCTCACTTAGATTCCATTTTTGTTCAAGATTCCCATAGTAAGCATGAAAACGATTCATTAATAATTCCGCAAATAAAGTTAACTTGTTATACTGTCTTAATTTTTCAACCACTTCTTCATATAATCGGAGAATATCGTTTGGTGACATTCCTTGAAATTGAATTTTCCTTAAAATTGGCTTACTTTCATGTTCTTTTTGATATTGAGCCAAAGCAACCAGATTTACTAATGTGCCTAAGTAAAATAGGGCTTTGGCTTGTCTGGAAAAACCTTGTTTTTCAAGGAATTTTTCCATTGTCTGAATGGAATCATTGAAATTCGGTTTTTCTTTGTCCAAATCAGATTCTCCTTTCTGTTCATATTGAAATATTGGTTTATCTAGGATTAATAGTTGTTGAATGGTTTTCATGAGAATTAAATACGTCATCGTGATTTTTTCAATGAAAAAGTCCTCTTTTCCTAAATAGCGAAATAAATCTAGATTTTTATAATTATCAATCTTTTTTTTCCACAATTGTTTTAATCCTTTATCTAATGCTTCTGAAAAATATTTAAATATCGTTTCTCTCTCAATAAGATGCCCAGATAGAATGGCTTTATAAAAGCTTAAAACACGTCCTATATCAACTTGTCCTTTATCATTTTCTTTAACTGGTATAACACGGTAGATACTATCTAAGGAAACATGTAAATGATTATTTTTAAGGTTTTCCTTAAGGTTAGACACATTTTGTTGAATGAGATTCATTATTTTTGTAAAACGAAAAACTGGGACATCTTCAATCACTTCCAAAATCGTTACTGAATTCCCATCAGTTCGGTAAATAACAAAGTTTACCATATAATGATTTTCTTCTAGCCAATCGGCTTCTGCTTCAATGCGTTCTAACCAATCTTTAGCTTCAGAACTTTTAAAGGCAAAATCGATATTGTCTTTGATTTTTGCCAGATTCTCATAATCAAAGACAGTAAATAGTCCTTCAGGGAGAATAAAAGTTCTTTCTCCGGCAATCATTCCTTGAAACTTCTCTTGAATGATACCTTCTCCAGCCAATAAATCTTGGTAACAATCAGGGCAGATTGAATAAGCATCGTCATATCTTATCTTATTTAAGTCGCGGGAAGAATTTATTGTTGTAGTTGTAAAGATTTTATTAATCCCAGAACGGCTAAATTTTGTGGTGTAACTAGATGAAACATTTTCTTTTCGTTGGTTACATATGTAACAAATTCGTCCTTCATCTTTTTTTTGTGTTTTTTCAGAATCATCAATAGATTTGCTTAAATTGTTAATTTTCATGACTAATTGAATGTAATCCTGATGTTGGGATAAAATAATCTCATTTTGTTCGGTACGGATTTTTGGAATAATCAATAAATAGCGATTTTGTTTATTTTGATCATCGAACAATAAATGAATAAATTGTTCATAATTATAATTCTTGCCATTTATGTTTATTGTCTTTTTATCAATACTTTCTATCACCCAATCGTTGGAAAGAAAATCGATTTTCTCTAAATTAACTCTTCCTTCTCCTTTTTTTGTTCCTAACTTTATTAATGTATTCGATTCTAGCAGCCTAAGTAGTATAGCTAGTTCTGATTCAGATAATTCATTTTGTATTAACGCCAAGTATAGATCATTCCATACGCTTGTTAACAAATAATGAAGAGAATCAACCTGTCTTACAAGATAACTTTGTAAAGAATTAGCTGAATTGTTACCTAGATAAAGGTATCGTTCTAGTAAAGATTCTGTGTAAGGTATTGGGTTTTCAAATTTAATTTGTTGGGTTAATAAATCAAATGTCATGAACAAAGCGTATGGCTTGTCATTTTCCTTTAACTTGATCTTTGTTTTTTTGATCAATGAGGTTAAAGGTGTTTGTTTTTGTCTTTGTTTTTGTATTTGATGTTTTCCAATTTGGGCAGTAATCTGAGGTAAATTCATATCTTGTATACCCCCTTTTCGTAATATCACAAATATAATTTTTGAGTAAAAACCACCTCCCTTTCCCTTAAATAACTTGAAACATTCCAAATCCTTGACTATTTCGATTTGATAATCCTACTTGATAAGCGAAATTAATTAATTCTGGATTTCCTTCTAGTTCATATACACCATTCCAAGCATTGATAATAAATCCTTTAAATCGAGTTACAACTTTATCGTTTTCCCTAATTTTTTTTGGCTTTATTGTAAAGGTGCCTACAACGGTTTTCCCCGTGTATGCTTCATATTTTTTCTTTAAATTTTCTTCTATTAATTGGTAAAACATTTCGTCTTTTGGTGTGTAATACATTGTATGCTTTTGGCCATTCTCTCTTAGATATGTGCTGTAAACAGTTATTGGAGATAACATTTTTATCTGGCATTTTGGGGTATTAATGATATTGTTTTGATATTGAAGTTCCTCTATCTGAATAGCTTGACCATCAAGGCCTGATACCTTGTATAAATTGCATCTGCCGTTGTAGCTTGGTCTGTAAAAGTAACAGGAGCAGCGGCAACGTCCGAAACGTACACCGCCGCCACTTTCCCTGCTAATGCCATTTATCTCACCTCACATTAGGTTAAGGTAACTGTCGGTTGGCCTGTTCCTCTAAAATCTGCCTTAAATGTTTGCTTGTCATCTACCTTTGCTTCAAGTCCAATGCTTTCAAGATATGCAGTGCCGGTAATTTTCTTTGTGCTGTCTATTCTAAATTCCACGCTAACAGTTGTGCCATTCATAAAAGCGGTAATTAAAGCCGCCTGACCGGTTGTGTCGGTAGGCTTGAAGTTTCCTTCAATTTTCCCGCTCCACTCATTGATCGTCTGTATAAACTCTTTCCAACCATTACTGTCAAAGTTGGTTGTTTCTTTTGTATCAGCCTTGAAATCAACACTCCATTGATCTATTTCCGCTACCTTGTTAGTCCCGATATAAACACTCCCACCTTTACCTGCAATGGCCATCTTAACCAACCTCCTTGATTATTCTGAAATTAACCACAAAAATAGCTCTGTCACTTTCATCTCGTGGCAGAGCTTCCGGGCTTTGTCTTGCTTGAATAAGCAAATATCTGACGTTATTTATAGTTGTCTCGGTTAATCCATGCAGGGCATTTCTCACCTGCTCAATCTTCTGTCTGCCTGCTGAATAAGCCTTATTTCTAACCAAAACCTGCAATCCCGGATATTCAAGGTTTGCGTCTGTCAAATCCTGTTGTTCGCCAGCATATTCAAAAAGGGCAATTGCGTTGTCTGGTGTTGCTGGCAATTGCCCTTTAAATATGTCCGTGCCAACTATGCCTATCCCCTTTTGTTGCAAATATACAGCTATATCATCAAGCAACATGTTAATCACTCGCTTTTAAAGCGTTCTTGATCATTTTGTCAATAAACACATTATATTTGACTTTGTTCTCATTGAAAGGGTCTTCTAAAAATTTAGGTTTTCCCCCTTTTGGATGAGCAAAATCAAGACGTTCATGTTGTATTACGGAGTATACTAAATCATAACCTACACTGATTTCAAGCCTGTTGCCTTCTATCTTCAATGGGCTAACGCTACAATTTGCTCTTAAATCCCCAGTATCAATTGGCGCCTGTTCTGCTGACTTTCTCTGTAAGTCCGCAGCACATTTCATAAGTGCGTTAGTTGCTGCCATCTTTGCAATAGTTTTTGCTTTAGTATCATCCCATCTTAGATTAAAGTTGGCCATTATAGCGCCACCTCGTAATGAGTAATCTTACCATCCAGGTCCACAATCTCGCTTACGGTGATTACGACGTATTCTTTGCCGTTATAAACTACCCGGTCATCTGGACCAATTGAGTCTATGCAGTACATCGTCGCTTCTGAAACTACCTGATTGCCTTGCTTATCCCTTACAAGTTTCCTTTTCATCTCAAAACGACAGAAAATGGTTTTTGTACTTGATACAGGTTCGCCGTATTCGTTATAACCAGTTGTAGTTTTAAGCGTTGCAGTTTGATTGAGATAGTCTTTTATCATCTTATCACCACCGCTCCAGCAATATAAGGCTTAAGTAACTCTAATGCTTCTTTACTAAATAACTTGCCATATCCTTTATATTCTTCTGATACATCCCCAAAAGTAACTCTAACTAAATTTTGTTCCTGTGCTTTAGTTCTCGCACTATTACCATACTTTAGTAACGCTAAAGCTTCTTCACACGTTGCGGCTTTAACTTCATCTGGAATTGTAGGCGGTTCTATCACTCCGAAAAAGCCTATTCTTTGCCCAACACTAACTAAAATTCTTGGAAATTGCAATACCTGCCCTGATTCCGCCTTTGCACCTTTGAAGCTTAGTCTATTTATTCGTCTTGTTGCTTCTTTGAGGGCTTTTTCTTTTGTTCCTTGGTCTGCTCCTGTCCATTCATCGCAGTAGAGTTTTCCTCCAAAGTATTCTTCTGCCCATTCAAGGGTGCAGAAGCTGTCAATTCCTTCTGTGAGTGCCATTGTTCTTCACTCCTTAATTTTTCTCTTCGTATTCTATTGAATGCAGTTACACTCATTATATCACTCCTAATAATATTTTATGAGGCAGGTTTCCCCTACCCCATCATCATATCTTATGCATAAACGCAACTATTCTTATGTTCTTGTTTTCATATACTCTATTCCAGTTTGCAGCAGTTGCTAATTCTGCATTTGATGGTGATGAACCTGCAACGCTTGCTGATGTAAATGCTACTCCTCTTGGGTGTAGAATAAATGTCTTTCTATTGATTAGATAGTCTTCACCAGCAAGTGAATCTCTGTCTGTTTCTGTTGCTACAAATCCTGCAGGATTTCCGCTACCATATGCTATCGCACCTTCACCAAAAATATATGTTGTGAATACGCCTGTCCCGCTGTTATATGGGCAACCATCATCAATGATTACTCTCTTGCCCATATATGTTTTGATTGATGGTGAACCATCGGAAGGTTGAACAGTTTGAATAAGATTTTGTTTAGCAAGTGCAGCTTCAACAGCTGAATGCATAATAATTGCAGTTAGCTTTTCTTTTGCATCGCCAAGCTTTTGAACTGCATCTATGAATGTTGTTGCTGTAAACTTTGCAGCATCTCCAGTTCCTGCTGAAACGTCATGTAAATTTCCTGCCATTGAAGCTGATGCAAATACACCATTAAGTATTGATATAACGGTCTTTTGCATTTGTCTTGCCCAATATCCAGCAACTAAATCAGCTATTGCCCTCATTGGGTCATCTCCTGCAAGGTTTGCCGCTAAGTCATTTACAGCCCATGCTTTTCCTCTTCTAAGAATTACCGCAACGTCTTGTCCAGCTGTGATTTTATCTGGTGTTAATGCTCCTGAATCGCTTAAAACTTCATCATCACCAGTTAAATCGTTCCAGAAAGGCATATTAATTGTCTTTGCTCCTGCTGAAGCAAGCCTGTCAAACTCTGGAGTATGTGATAATATACCACTTTGATATAATGCTGAAAGTTCTGCTGTTCTTTGAATTACATAAGGGTTAAATACCTCTGGAATTATAACATCTTGAATTTTTGTAGCCATAATTTATTCCTCCTTTAAATTTTTTTATTTTACACCTGCTGCAGCTTTAAGTTGTTCTGCTAATGCAGGGTTTTCTTTTAAAATCTTTGCTTGTTCAGTAAGATTAAATGTTTCTTTTGCCCATGGGTTTTTAACAGTAGGATTAGCTCCACCTGGTGGGTTAGATGCACCACCTATTTTTGTTTGCACATCACCAAATAAAAAAGCCTTTGATTCGGCAATTGATTGTAATTGCTCGTCAAGTCCTTCAATGGAGCCATCTTCTTTGATATTTAGTTTAGACTTATCAATAAGCATTGAAATAATATCAGGGTCTTTTGCATTTGCCTTCATTGCAGCCATTTTTATTGCTGCAGATATACTAACGTCTTTTATCTTTCCTTCTGATTCTTGTAGTTTTGTTTGGAGCTCCTGAATTCGATTTTGTAATTCTTCATTGCCTTTTACTTGTTTTTTCATGTCATCAAGTTGCTTATTAAGGTCTTCTGCTTGCTGTTTATACAGCTTCCTTTGCTCGTTAATTTCATCAAATTTTGCCTTTGGAATGTAAGAACCATCATTAACGATTAGTTCCTTATCCCCTATTTTTTCTTTTACTTTGCTGTAAAGTTCTTCTCCTAAAAGTTCTTTTAAGTCCATAACATAAACCTCCTTTTATTATTCCCACTTGCCTTTTTATGCTGGTCGGCTCCAGCTGTGGTCTTGTTCTTTATGCCCTGCAATACCAAAAAGGGCAATATAAAAAGCACCTGCAATTGCAAGTGCCTGTTAACAAATCATATTTCATAAATAGAGATTATTTCGTTCTCATAAATACAAATTACTTCACCTATGTTATTTTTTATATCATTATCATTATTTGTTATAACTTCATCAAGTCTTACACATATACTGTCATATTCTTCATCAAAATCTTGCCCAAAGTTATAATCTTCTACAAAACCTTTTATTTTAATATTACCTTCTATTTCTATCAAAACATACTTTCCATGATAATCCTCCAAAAATCTATCATGCATCATCCTTCAACTCCTTTAGTGGTTTTATCGGAACAACATGAATTCCTGTTTTAGAGAAATGTATACAACATCTATTTATAATTGATCTGATAGTAATAACCTCTGCCCTAATTCCTGAATAAATTCAGGGTTAACTGAACTTACTTGCCAGTAGATATCATCAGTAAAAATCATTCTTTTTGTTCGGTGGTCAAAGATATGTGTTCCGAATAGTCTTGAAAAAGTAAATAATTTAAAGGAGCGTTTATGATAGAAAAAGCCTTGGTTATGAAGAAATTCGGATAACTCTTTACTTAAAAGTTTTCTATATATTAAACCTTGCAAAATTTGTTGATAGTGTATCGGCAATGACAGGGGCTTTAAAGGTTTAATTTTTATAATCAGTCTCATATTGATCACCTAATTAAAAATAGAATAATTGAACTTCATATATTTACATATTTCTACTATTTTTATCAAAAACCTTCTTTATTTTGGAAAAAATCAAAAAAAATAACCCTTTTGCAAGGGTAAGTTTTTATTTGAAGTGGGAATCTACCTAAAAAACCTGAACAACCACATCATCCCAGACAATAGAAGACTTAAGACAATACTTGTCATCAATGGAAAATAAAACGTAAAATTATCTTTTTTAATCACAATATCCCCTGGAAGTCGGCCTAATGAAAGGAATCTTCCGCCAACTTGCCAGAGAATCCCTAGAATAATGAACACGATTCCAATACTAATCAACAGTTTAGGCATTGGGTTCATTGGGAATGCTCCTTCCTAGATGTTGATATGCCGCATGAGTAACCATTCTTCCCCGAGGGGTTCGCTGTAAGAAGCCAATTTGCATGAGATAGGGTTCATAGACATCTTCAATCGTATTCGACTCTTCGCCAATGGAAGCGGCCAACGTGTCTAAACCAACCGGGCCACCACGGAAAGTATCAATAATGGTTGTCAATAATTTATGGTCAATATGGTCAAGCCCCAAACGATCGACTTGAATCTGTTCCAATGAGGACTTGGCAACTTCTTCGGTGATCATTCCATCCCCTATCACTTGGGCGAAATCTCGTACTCGTTTTAATAAACGGTTCGCAACCCGTGGCGTTCCTCTTGAACGCAAGGCGATCTCTTTCGCTGCTTCTCCCATAATTTGCACACCTAATAAGTCTGCTGCTCGCGTTACAATTTGCGTTAATTCGCCCACGGTATAATATTCTAAACGACTCACAACACCAAAACGGTCACGAAGGGGAGAAGATAATAATCCTGCTCTTGTCGTTGCTCCAACTAAAGTGAACTTAGGAAGGTCTAGTCGAACCGATCTTGCACTAGGTCCTTTACCAATTATAATATCTAGAGCATAGTCTTCCATCGCAGGATAAAGAACTTCTTCTACGGTACGATGAAGACGATGAATCTCATCGATGAAGAGTACATCACCTTCTTGAAGATTGGTCAAGATTGCTGCGAGATCCCCAGGTCGTTCAATCGCTGGACCAGATGTGGTGCGAATCCCTACTCCCATCTCGTTGGCAATGATATTGGAAAGGGTGGTTTTCCCTAACCCTGGTGGTCCATAAAGAAGGACATGGTCTAAAGGTTCATTCCGCATCTTTGCCGCTTCAATAAACACTTTTAAGTTTTCTTTTACTCTAGCTTGCCCGATATATTCCGATAAAAAACGAGGACGCAGGCTAAATTCGACACTTTGATCCTCCGTTAACATCTGAGCGGAGATAATGCGATCTTCCACTGCCTCTTCCTCCTATTCTCTCATCAGATTTTGTAATGCCAGTTTAATTAAGCGATCAAGGGACTCACCCTTTTCAATCAAAGGTTGCAAGCTTTTTAAAACTTGATGAATCTCTTGCTCATGATAACCCAAGGATTTTAGCGCTTCTTTTAAATCGGAACCTTGTTCGGTAGGTATTACCTCTATTTCTTCCCTTTTCATTGTATCAAAAAGATTTCCGCTAGAACTTAATCCTTTTACTTTATCTTTTAAATCTAAAATGATCCGTTGTGCTGTTTTTTTGCCGACCCCTGGCAATTGGGTTAAAAATTTCTCATCTTCTGAGGCAATGGCCTGAATCACTTGATTCGGATTTCCTTGACCAATTATGGCTAATGCTCCTTTTGGTCCAATTCCCGATACCCCTAACAATAAACGGAAGAGGTAACGTTCTTCTTTATCTTGAAAGCCATAGAGTCCCATCCAATCTTCACGCATATGGTGATGGGTATAAATCATACAAAATTGATTGAGCATCGATTGATATTCTTCAGGCCGTGGGACAAAAACCTGATACCCTATTCCATTGACATTCACAATCACTGATTCTTCATCGAGATCAACAATAGTTCCTTGGACAAAATCGATCATATGGTTTTCCCCTTATTGAGTAAAGATATCATTTTGGCAGAATGGGCATGGCAAATAGCTATTGCTAACGCATCGGCCACATCATCAGGCTTAGGAATTTCCTTCAGATTCAAATACATTCTTACCATTTCTTGAATTTGCTTTTTTTCTGCTTTCCCATAACCCACAATCGCTTGTTTGATTTGTAAAGGCGTATATTCAAAAATGGGTAGCCCTGCTTCTACAGCAGCTAACATGAGAACTCCCCTAGCCTGTCCAACGGTAAATGCCGTCGTTACGTTTTTATTAAAATATAGTTTTTCAATGGAGACGGCTTCTGGTTGATAAGTCGCAATGATTTCTTTCGCTGCATCATAGACTTGCTTTAGCCGAATTCCTGTATCTAAACCAGCCTTGGTCTGGATGCTTCCATATTGAAGAGGACGAACTTGATTTCCCTCTTTTTTGATTACACCAAAACCAACAATCGCAATTCCCGGGTCAAAACCTAATATTATCACAAAATTCCCCCATCGAGATACGAACATATATTTTCATCATGCTGATTATACCAAAAAAACACCACAAAAAAAAGCCACGGAACCGTGACTTTTTATTAGTTTCAGCGATTTACTATTCCATTGAAAATTCACTAAAGGTTGATAATACACTATTATATTCTGCAATATTATGAACAGGAATGCCTTCTTGCAATTGGCGGATTGGTTCTTCAGGAAGTCCTGTTTCTAAACTCTCGATGTCAATTTGGAAGAACGTTTCAATCACTTGTTTTTCCTTTGGATCTTTATATAAAATCAGATGACCATCTGGACTTAATCCAAAATAAGCACCTTTACAATCAGGAGCCAAATCTTCTAAATTTCTTTTCAAAACAATTTCGTTGGTTTTATGATCAATTTTCTCAATCATCCAATTCGGATATTTTTGTGAAATATCCTTCAATGAGAGAATTTCATCTTTTTTTTCAATCAGATCTTTTCCACATGCATAGTGCGTAATCAATGTTAATTTCATCGGGACGGATGCATTAACTTCCCGTGTAGATTGTGAATTTTCTAACTCATTAAATGCATATAAGGATATGGTTAGGACAACCAGTAAAGGAAAAATAACAAAACGAATCCATTTCCTTAAAATAAAATGAAAATACATGAAAAAACCCCTTTTTATGGTTTTTTCCTATTCATACCCAAATCTTTACCTATTTATACATTTTAACCATTGCATAGAACAAAATTATTTCACAACTTTTGTTCTAGAGGTTAGAAGGAGTTAAATCCCTGGCATCAAAGTACGCTTATGTTCACTTATACGATGCAAATGTTCAATTTTCTCAATCACTTCTGGTTTCCCTTCTCCTGTTAATAAATAACGATCTAAATCCTCATATGTAAATCCCATTTCCTGTTCATCGGTTTGTCCCACCCACAAATCAGCTGATGGGGGCTTAGAAATAATCGACTCAGGAATACCTAATTCCTTCGCCACCATTCGAATTTGATGTTTGGTTAAACTAGCGACAGGATTAAAATCAGCTAAACCATCCCCACCTTTTGTCATATAGCCCACATAGATTTCGGAGTAGTTACAAGTATCGGCAACAAGATACCCCTTTTGTCCAGCTATAGCATATAGGCTAGTCATTCGTAGTCTAGCTTTGGTATTCCCCTTTTGTAAATCATTTAATGGTTCAATCTTCTCAATCTCAGGTAATATCGCATCAAAGGCGGGTCCAACGTCAATCTTCACAAGATTTAAATCAATCGCTTCTGCTAATGCATTTGCGTCTTTCTCATGCACAGGATTAGAATAAGCAGGCATCCAAATACCTAATACACGCTCTTTTCCTAATGCTTTAAGGCATAATGCAGCGGTTACAGAGCTATCAATTCCACCAGAAATACCGACAACGACCCCTTTTGCACAGGCATTTTCAACATAACTTCGGATAAAATTGACCCGTTCTGAAATATCTTCTTGAATTCTTTCCTTATATTGTCTTAATTTTTCTTGAAAAAGATCCAATGATAATACCCCCTTCCTTATCCCTTCATAAAAGATTTCATTTTTTAATATCTTATTAAATTTTTCCCCTCAATTCAACTTATGCTCTCAAGATCTTTTCCCGAAAAGAATAATAGCAATCAAATTTAAGACGAAAGCGTTGAATATAAGGGAGCACATGATCTTTTTTATATTTATTAGGCCGGTAATAAGCACCTAAGCTCTCTCGGAAAAATTCATTCGGATATAAAGAAAGTTGGCGTAAGATCATTCGCTCATCATCTGTTAGTTTTCGATAATAGGAATAATCTTCTTCTACTTTTAAAAAGATATCTAAATCCCAGTTCCAATCAACCATTACACGGTTGATCAATTGCCATAAATCCATCACCTGTGCTTCATAACCAGATAAATCAAAATCGATCATCCAAACTTTTTCACCTAATAAAAAATTATGATTGGCTACATCTCGATGAGCAACAAAACGATAATCGATCGCATCTTGATTGATTCGATTAATTTTATACTGGTCGATATACTGAAACGTTTCTTTACCAAAATCAATCATTTCTTGTCCAATGATTAAAATCTCATCATCTAAAGCATCTCGCTCTTTTTTGACCATCAGGTTTTGATATAATTGCTCAAATTCCTGAAGTCTTCGAAATAAGCGATAGGTTCGGAGTTCACGATATTTTGGTTTGACTTCTGTTCCAATCCATGCTGCATGATGATGAAAGTTTGCTAATACACGAACTACCTTCTCAAGATGATCGAGTTTTGAGTAACGAGCCGTTTCTCCTTCTAGATAAGGCATCACAACAAGAGGGTAACTTTTCACTCCAAACCAAGGGTATCCATGTTGACCTCTAAGTATTTGCGAAAACTGAGAAAACCCTTTTTTTCTCAACTCATTAAAAAGATAAGTCTGCCAATAAACCAAAGAGACGGCATTTGGAAATGCCTTTACAACATAAACACCTTTTTTGGCGTAAACCTTCCATAAATGACGAAACCGTTCAATCCGCTCAATCTCGATTCCGTATTCCCTTGCCAAAGATTCAGAAATACGCTCCTCCATCAAACCACTTCCTATTTTATTTATCAAAATCGTTGATGAATTTTGCAAATCCCACAAACAAAAAAAGAGCTATCCCTAAATATATATGCGAAGATAGCTCTTTCCTTTCATTTTTTGCTTTCCATTTAGAAAAATGGTTTTGGATGTTTTGGCATTGGCATCCGATAACTGCTAGAACTTCCCGTTGACGATGAACTAGCAAAACTTGAGCTACTGGGGCTACTGGAACCCAGTGAACTGCTAGACCCCATTGAACTACTTGATCCCATTGAGCTGCTTGATCCTATTGAACTGCTTGATCCTATTGAACTGCTTGATCCCATTAATCTGCTTGATTCTATTGAACTACTGGAATCCATTGAGCTTGAACTCTCAAAATCAGGATACATTCCCATAGGCATTTGTAAACATGGATCCATCATGTATGGCATTTGTTGAGGAATTTGTGGCATCATTGGCATAAATCGAGGACGTCTTATTGGCAATCGTGGCATTTGATATGGCATTTGTGGCATCATTGGCATTTGATATGGCATTTGCTGTGGCATTTGTGGCATTGGTATATTGTATGGCATCTGATGGTAATAATAGTGTTTGTGATGATGCTTTTTATTTTTTTTGGATTTATGATAGTGTGGCACTTGATAAGGTATTTGTGGCATTGGCATCATAGGAATTTGCGGAAGCTTTGGCTTTTTAAGTTTTGGTAACTTTGGTAATTTAGGCAATTGTGGCGTAGGCATTGATGGTACTGGTTGCTTCGGCATCTCAATTGGCCGTTGTGGCAGCGGCTGTTCTACAGGGGGTTTTGGCATTTCTTTCGGATACTTCGGTTCCATAGGCGTACCTCCTATTGGTATGATAATTTTCATTCCCACATCAATTAGATTGGGGTTTTTTATTTGAGGATTCGCTTCAATTAATGTTTGCAAATCCACATTATATTTCTGAGCAATCTTCCAAAGAGTGTCACCCTTTTTTACAATATGAATTTTCATCCTGACTAACCTCCTTGCTAAAAATACAATACATCATATGCGTCTATAGGTTTTTTGCTCATCTTTTGGGCGAAAAAAAACTCACCCTTGTCTAACAAAGGTGAGTTTTTTCACTCATTTACTGAATAGATATTCTTTCATTTTCCCATAAGATTTCCAATTTAGCACCTTCATTTTCAATCGAGCAAAATTTGAGTTGAAATTCAACTCCTTCTTCTCTTGCAATTTGCATCATGTATTCTTTAGCCACTCTTTTTTGATTGGGGTGGATAAAAAGAATAAGTGTTGGTCCCGCTCCACTTAACGCTGCACCCCATAAGCGATTTTGGTCAACTTCGCTAACAATTCGTTCTAATCCCTTTACAGCCGTTTGCCGATAGGGTTGATGTAGCCGATCTTTCATCGCAAAAGGGATCTTATCATACTGACCTGTTAACAAATACGTGATCAGCAAAGTAGAATGACCAATGTTAAAAGCTGCGTCTCTTAGTGGAATTGTCTCAGGAATGGTTTTTCGTGCAGTATTCGTCGATAAAGTATAATTTGGAATTGCAAGTAAAACCTGCAGTTGATCGGTCAGAGGAAAATGTTCCGCTTTTGCTGTTTTCCCATCCCACGCTGTGACTACTAGCCCACCAAATAACGAGGCCGCAACATTATCTGCATGCCCTTCTAATTCGGTCGCATATTGGAGAATCTCTTCTTTGCTCTTCCTACTACCCATCAGTTCATTTGCAGCTAATAACCCAGCCACAATCGCAGCTCCACTACTTCCTAAGCCCCTTGATAAGGGAATTTCACTTTCAATCTCTATGGCTACGGGCGGTAGCTCTTGATTCTCCTTTTGATAAAAATAACTCATCGTTTGATAAATCAGATTCGTCGAATCTAATGGCAAAGATGCAAGGTGATCTCCATAGACCTTGATTGAGTCTCGATCTGCTCGTTTGACACGAACAGATAAATATAATGGTAAGGCTAAACCTAAAGAATCAAATCCTGGCCCTAAATTGGCACTACTACCTGGAACTTTCACATGAATGGTTTTTTCCCGGCCAATCATAATACAGTCACCTGACTTGATTGAATGGCCTCTAAGACTGCCTGATAATCATTTTCTACCACGAGCGGAGTGGTTTGTACTGTTTTCACTGCAATGTTAGGGTCTTTAAGTCCATGACCAGTTAACACACTGACTACCGTTGCTCCAGCCTCAAAATATCCTTGTTGTTGCTTTTTGATGACGCCTGCTAAGGAAGCAGCAGAACCTGGTTCGACAAAGACTCCTTCTGTTTTTGCAATCCGTAAATAAGCGGCTAAAATCTCTTCATCAGTAACCGAGTCGATCAATCCTCCTGATTCTTCGACTGCATTCATCGCACCTTTCCAACTAGCTGGATTTCCAATTCGAATTGCAGTGGCTACGGTTTCTGGATTTGGGATTGGTTCCCCTTTTACCAATGCCGCAGCTCCTTCTGCTTCAAAGCCGATCATTTTGGGAAGCTGTTTACTTTTTCCTGCCTGATAATATTCTTTAAATCCTTTCCAATAGGCGGTGATATTCCCAGCATTGCCAACAGGAATCGCCAAATAATCAGGAGCATCTCCTAAATCATCGACAACTTCAAAAGCTGCTGTTTTTTGTCCTTCAATTCGATAAGGATTGACTGAATTCACAAGTGTATAATCTTCTTTTTCTGCAATTTTGCGAACAATCGCTAAGGCCTCATCAAAATTCCCTTTAATTGCAATCACTTTAGCACCATAGATCATTGCCTGTGCTAATTTTCCAAGAGCAATATTTCCCTCAGGAATAACGACAATACTTTCGATTCCTGCACTAGCTGCATATGCACTTGCCGCAGCAGAAGTATTGCCCGTTGAAGCACAGATCACTTTCTTGCTACCATTTTCTAATGCCTTTGCCACTGCCAAAACCATTCCCCGATCCTTAAATGACCCTGTTGGGTTCATCCCCTCAAATTTTAAAAATAGACGGATTCCCAGTTCTTTTGATAAACGCTTTGCTTCGATTAAAGGGGTACTCCCTTCATGCAAGGATAAAATTGGGGTTTTATCATTGATTGGTAAAAAGTCTTGATATTTTTTTAATAATGGTATTGCCCTCATTCTACTTCATCCCCCTCTACTGGATAGACACTATTAATCGCATCAACAACCTCTAGGCTTTCTAATTTGGGCAAAAGTCTTGAAAGTTGAGCTTTCGACGTTTCATGAGTAATGATAATTAATTGGGCTTTTTTCTCTTCATGAAGACGCAATTGAAGCACTTCTTCGATACTCACCATTTCTTCAGCAAAATTCTCAGTGATTCTAGCAAGAACTCCTACTCGATCAGACACTTTTAGCCGTATAAAATAGCGTGAAGTCATCAGTTCATCTGACATCATCAATTTTGGCCGATAAGGAGCAACTACACCTCTACCGTTTACTCCTAAATTCATTTGTTTTACAACCGTTACAAGGTCCGATACAACGGCTGTCGCTGTTGGTAATTGGCCTGCTCCAGAACCATAAAACATAGTTTCTCCCACAGCTTCTCCATAAACATAGATGGCATTAAATACCCCATTTACCTTTGCCAACGGATGGTTTTTATTAATCATGGTTGGTTGTACAGAAATTGCGAGTTGTTCGTCCTTCAATTGGGCAATACCAAGAAGTTTAATGACATATCCTAACTGCTTGCCAAGTTCAATATCTTCTTTGGTAACTTGAGTAATTCCCTTTACTTTTACATCCTGAATATTCACATCCATATGAAAGGAAAGGTTGCTTAATATCGCCATCTTTCTAGCTGCATCAAATCCCTCTACATCTGAAGTGGGATCAGATTCAGCATAGCCTAACTCCTGCGCCTGTCTTAATGCTTCTTCAAAAGATAAACCTTCCTCGCTCATTTTGGAAAGAATATAATTAGTGGTTCCATTTACGATCCCTACAAGTTTGGTGATGCGATCTGAAGCAAACCCTTCAACTAAAGCACGGATAATCGGGATCCCCCCTGCAACGCTTGCTTCATAATATAAGTCGCATTGGTACTTACTTGCCTGCTGTAGTAATTCCGCACCGTGCAAAGCCATTAAATCTTTATTTGCTGTTACCACATGTTTTCTTTGTTCCAACGCTGCCATTAAATATTCATAGGTAGGATAAACATTTCCCATCACTTCGATAATGACGTCAATATCTTTGTTATGAATGATTTCCCATGGATCGGTAGTTAATAGATTTGAATCAACTTTATAATTACGATCTTTATCTGGATCTTGAATCAAAATTTTTTCAATTTTGATTTCATTTCCTGTTTGTTTGACCAGATCTTCTTGATGTCCTTCGATTAACTTTACAACCCCAGTACCCACTGTTCCTAAACCAAACAAACCAATATTTACAACTTTTTTCTCTTGCATTTTCTCTCCTCCCTTTTTCTATCCACGCCCAATTAATTGAACTTTTTTCACTCCTTCAATCTCCTTTAATCCATCAATTAAGTCACTAATCCCAATCTTCATCGATACGGTATCAATAGAGACGACAATATTGGCAATATCTTGCAGTGGAATCGTCTGGTTGATCGTTAAAACGTTGCCGCCAACTTTTGCAATGTACGAGAGCATATTGGATAAAATCCCTGATCGATGTTCCAAATCCAGTGAAATCGTGACAATTTTTTCTTTCATCATCGCATTAAAAGGAAAAATGCCATCTTTATATTTGTAATAAGCACTTCGGCTTATCCCAACACGTTTAACCGCTTCATTTACCGTCTCAACTTCTTGGTTTTGCAGCATTTTTTTTACCTCAATCGTTTTTAAAATGGCGTCAGGTAATATATCTGCTCGTACTAAATAAAAGAGTTCTTCCTTCTTGCGATTCATTTCGTCCTCCTGTAAAATACAAATGTATCTTTATAACGGACATTATAAAGGGTGACTGAAAATTTTACAATAGTTTTGTATTATTTTATTGGTTGACAATTTATAAAAAAAATTTAATATTGATTCTTTCTAGGAAAATTATATAAAATATAATTAATTTTTAATCTTTGTTCAAAGCATTACCGCTTTAATTCGCTAATGAAGGAGGAAAAGAATGAAGAAAAAAATTGGTTTGTTGCCTCGTCTGTTAATTGGACTTTTATCTGGTATTTTAATCGGGTATCTTTCAAAAGAGCTTTTCCATTTGGACTTTTTTGTCCGACTTTTAGCCACATTTAACGGCATTTTTGGTAACTTTTTATCCTATGTCATCCCATTTATCATTATTGGTTTTGTTGCTCCTGGAATTGCTGAATTGGGGAAAGGTGCAGGTAGACTTTTAGGAATTACCACTTTATTAGCGTATCTTTCTACCATTATCGCAGGTACATTTGCCTATACTGTTGGAAACGGAATCCTGCCAAGACTCATTAATGCGGCATCAGGAAATGCGAATAACCCGGAAGAAGCATTAGTAAAAGGGTTTTTCCAAGTGGATATCCCACCAATTATGGGAGTAATGACAGCTTTAATTACCGCATTTCTCTTGGGATTGGGTATGGCAGCGATTAAGAATAAAACTCTCTATGCTGCAGTTAAAGATTTTCAAGAAATTGTAGAATTAGTGATCCAAAAAGTGATTATTCCGTTATTGCCTTTTCATATCGCAGGAATTTTCGCGAATATGACCTATGCTGGCGAAGTTGTTCGCATCATGCAGGTGTTTGGTTCCATATTCGTGATTGTCATTTTAAGTCATATTGTCATTCTTCTTTTCCAATATACTGTTGCAGGAGCTGTATCAGGAAAGAATCCATTCCAGGCGCTTAAAAACATGATACCTGCTTATTTGACGGCTATTGGAACTCAATCTTCTGCGGCAACGATACCTGTTACCTTGCGCAGTGCGAAAAAGAATGGTATCTCTGACGAAGTGGCTGACTTTGTCATTCCTTTGTGTGCAACCATTCATTTATCTGGAAGCACGATCACTTTGACCATGGCTTCGATGGCCGTCATGTTTATGGCAGGTCATGTTCCTAATTTTGGACTGATGTTCCCCTTTATCTTAATGTTAGGGGTAACAATGGTCGCAGCACCAGGAGTTCCTGGAGGAGCGGTTATGGCGGCACTTGGACTTTTACAATCCATGTTAGGATTTAATGAAGCTCAACTCTCCCTCATGATTGCTCTATATCTCACTCAAGATAGCTTTGGGACTGCAGTGAATGTTACCGGTGATGGAGCAATTGCTTTAATTGTTGACAAATTAGCCAAACGTTCCACCAAAAAAGTGACCACAGCACAGGAAAAAATCGCTGGTGGGGAAGAAAAGGGTTGCCCAAGTATTTGAGCAACCCTTTTATCTTTCACTCCACAAATTCAAATTCATAATCGGCGATTCGAACACTGTCTCCATCTTTTGCCCCTAAGTTTCGAAGGGCTTCATCCACACCCATTTTTCGCAATATGCGAGCAAATCGTTGGACTGAATCATATTGGTTAAAATCTGTCATCTTGAATAGCTTTTCAATCTTTTCTCCTTTAACAACAAAGAACTCGTTTTCTTTATGTACTGTAAATTCTTGTTCTTCTTTTGCCTCGCTCTTATAAATCTTTCTTTCCTCATGTTCTACTTCTTCAATGTATGGTTCAGTCGGTAACGTATCTAATAAATCAGCTGTCGCAAACAGTAATTCCTTGATTCCTTCACCAGTAATCGCGGAAATCGGATAGATCGGATACTTATCTCCTATTTTTTCACGAAAGGCTTTTAAATTCTCCTTTGCTTCAGGTAGGTCCATCTTGTTGGCAACGATCAATTGTGGTCTTTCGAGTAAACGTAGGTTATATTGTTCTAATTCATGATTAATCTTAACCCAATCCTCATAGGGGTCACGACCTTCAGATCCGGCCATATCAACCACATGTAAAATGATCCTTGTCCGTTCAATGTGACGTAAAAATTGATGACCTAATCCAGCGCCTAAATGTGCTCCCTCAATCAATCCTGGCAAATCTGCAAGAACAAAACTACGACCATCTCCTACCTCAACAACGCCCAAATTGGGTGATAATGTGGTGAAGTGATAGGCTGCTATTTTGGGTTTTGCTTTGGAAACTACGGATAAGAGAGTCGACTTTCCAACACTAGGAAAACCAGCAAGCCCTACATCGGCCATCACTTTTAGTTCTAATACCAGGTACCGTTCTTCTCCTGGCTCCCCTTTTTCCGCAATATCAGGAGCAGGATTCGCAGCGGTTGCAAACCGCATATTCCCGCGGCCACCTCTTCCCCCCTTTGCGACAACGACTTGTTGTCCATGATGAGTTAAATCAGCCAAAACTTCCCCAGTATCATCATCGATCACGACTGTTCCAGGTGGAACCTTAACGATCATATCTTCAGCATTTGCCCCATGTTGCCCCTTATTTCGACCATTTTCCCCTCGCGAGGCTTTAAAATGCTTTTGATAGCGAAAATCAAGAAGGGTTCGAAGTCCTTCATCAACTTCTAGAATCACATCTCCCCCTTTTCCGCCATCACCACCTGCTGGGCCACCAAGAGGAACATATTTTTCTCGACGAAACGCCTTTTGACCGTTTCCACCATCCCCACCTTTTACATAAACTTTTACTTTATCAACAAACATTCGCTACACCTCTTGCTTGTATTGGAAAATGAAACTCCATCATAAATTCTTGTTCATTATATAGGTCAATGAAGAATTGCCCACCTTGTTGTTTCACTTGTTCACCGATCTGTGTAATGCTTTCATGGTAAGATGTAAGATTACCCTCTAATTCTATATTCACCACAATTTGCTTCTCTAAACGATTCATCGATAGAATTGAGGAATAAATATAATGTTGATCAATACTCTGTTGTTGAAGAAGAGAAAAAATAGATTGTAATGTTTGCAAAATCCATGTTCCTTCTTCACGAAAATCAATTTCTGGTAAATCATTCGCTAACTCTAACTGAATCTGAATGTTAGGATACTCAATAGGAATCATATAGAGAAAAACCGCAAGATCTTTATGTTTCAATTTAGAAATTAATGTATGTTGTCTTGCCTCTTCATGAACTTGCATAATATAGCTAGAAATTTTGTCCAACTTCTTTAAAGAGACATACCCGAGAATCACTTGTAAATGGTTGAGCCAATCATGTCGATAATTGCGAAGAAGTGAAATTAACTTATCATTGCATTCTTGTGGATCATTTTCTTTGTGAAGAAGATTCATTTCTCTCAATTGACGAGATAATCGTTTATACTTTCTCCATACGAACAGAAGTAGTCCTGTTGCAATAAGGAAAAGTATGAGTAAAATGACTATCATTTCATCAGCCTCGTATTTCTATCTATTTCATGGGTTCATACATTTAATTCTTATTTAGTATATCCTATTTTCCTCATACATCCTATACTTAATTTAATATATAATACATATCATTATTTTTATATCCATGAAAAAATCCCAGCCGATCGACTGGGATTATGCAATCACTTCTATTCTTACGCTTCAACAGCTACAGGATAAACACTTACTTTTTTACGGTCACGACCAAGACGTTCAAATTTTACTACACCATCTACTTTTGCAAATAGTGTGTCGTCTCCACCAATACCTACGTTAACGCCTGGATAAATTTTGGTACCACGTTGACGAACAAGAATGCTACCAGCACTCACAGTTTGTCCATCTGCACGTTTCACTCCAAGACGTTTTGCAATACTATCACGACCGTTTTTAGTGCTACCTACTCCCTTTTTGGAAGCAAAGTATTGTAAATTCATCTTTAGCATTGAAATGCACCTCCCGAATTGAGATGTATTATACATTCACTTGAATGAACTCGTGATACTCTTCTTCAATCATCTTCAATGACTCAACCAACGCTTTCATCAATAACTGTAACTGTTCGTCAAGGATCGGGTCATCTACTTTAGGAATATTCCATGCTAGAACTCCACCATCTTTCTCATCAGAGATCGGTTTCAGATCGATTCCTAATAAGCGTTCTGTGGAATTCAAAGTACCGATCGCTAATGCAGATACCGCTGCACAAACAATATCTTCTCCAGGTTGGCCGAATCCAGCATGACCCATTATCATGATATGAAGAATTCGATTCTCTTCTTTCGATTGTGAAACATTAACGTGAATCATATCTCACACATTATGCATTGATTTTTTCAATAACAACTTTGGTAAATGGTTGACGATGACCTTGCTTACGGCGGTAATTTTTCTTTGCTTTATATTTGAAAACGATAATTTTCTTACCTTTGCCATGCTTTTCAACCTTACCTGTTACAGTTGCGTTGGCAACAGTTGGCGTACCAACGATAATACCGTCTTCTTTGGATACCATTAATACTTCATCAAATTGAACAGTATCCCCTTCATTTGCGGACAACTTTTCAATGTAAATGGTATCTCCTTCTTGAACTTTGTATTGTTTACCACCTGTTTTAATAATGGCGTACATCAATGCCGCACCTCCCTCTGATTTAGAGACTCGCCGAAATCAGGTGCTCCTTCGCTTAAACCCATTTCGCGCGGTGAAAATGTGTTACAACACACCACTTGAACTATATTATCATAAACAACAATACGAGTCAACAAATACAAAATTCATGTTTGTGTCAAGTTTTTGTGGGAGAAATTTTTTACAAATATATACAAATATATTATGTAAGCGTAATCGGTATTTGAGAGTTCCCCTAGGTAG
>NZ_SMAB01000024.1 GCF_004342885.1 Tepidibacillus fermentans | reverse complement strand
TTTTTGCCAAGGCTGGCCCAATATAAAGCTCAAAAGGAAATATTCGGCGACAGGAACAGTTATTCTAAGACAGACAATGATGCAACTTTTATGCGGATGAAGGAAGACCATATGAAAAACGGTCAGCTTAAACCTGGTTACAATGTACAGATGGGAACGGAAAATCAATTCATCTTGTTTTACACTATCCATCAACGCCCGACAGACACGCGTTGCTTTATCCCTCATTTGGAAAAGTTGGCTTCTTCCTCTTTGCCGATGCCCAAAACCGTTATTGCAGATGCAGGGTACGGGAGTGAAGAAAACTATCTGTATGCGGTTGGAGAGGAAAAAGAGCCACGGTTTGATTTCCTCATTCCTTACGGAACCTATCTAAAGGAAAAAACTCGAAAAGTCAAAAAGGACATCAAAAACGTAATGAACTGGGAATATGATGAGAAAGATGATTGTTTCATCTGCCCAAATGGCCGGAAGGTTACATTCAGGAAATATCAAATGAAAAAGAATGTTTCCGGCTATGAACAAAGCTATAAAATCTACGAATGTGAAGATTGCACAGACTGCCCATTGAAACCGCAATGCACCAAGGCCAAAGGAAACCGTCAGGTTCATTGGAATACGGTCTTTGAAGAAATGAAGGCAAAGGCAAAAGCAGCCCTTGAATGTGAAGACAAGGCCGCTATCTATGCACGCCGTAAGGTCGAAGTAGAAAGCGTGTTCGGTCACATCAAGGGCAATCGGTCGTTTCGCAGATTTTCACTGCGGGGGATCGACAAAGTACATGTTGAGTTTGGGATTGTGGCACTCGCACATAACATATTGAAAGTGGCGGGCATCCGCCTCGACACTTTCCTAGAATCAATCGGAATCAAAAAACAAGCTGGAGAAAAACGAAAGGTTTTTCACCAGCTTGTTTACTATTTTAGGGACTTTTTAGACAGCCCCTATTCCTAGAACTTGTCTTTATCTTACCTATGAGGAATTGAAACCTTTTTTAAATTAAAAAAAAGTATATTTCCAATTTCGTGTCTTTAACTTAACTATATTATAATTTCAAAATTTTTAGAAAGAATAAAAAGTTATAAGCATTATGTGGCGATCAGGCATTCTAATGTTCTATTTATTGGCAATGACCTTTCTAAGTTAAAAGCAATAGTTCGCCTTGCAAGTGGTTTAGATATGTGGTCAAAACTAATCTTCTAGGAGATAATCAAACGGCAATGGTTTACTACTAACGTACGGATGCAAATGCTAATAAATATCTAAATAGTCTCTGTGTGATTGTGAAAGCACTAACCATCGCATAAGGTTTAGTGTATTTTTTTATATTTTTCCAAAATAAAGAAGGATTTTGATAAAAATTGTAGAAATATGTAAATTAAAAAAATTAATAAAATTTATTCAGGTATTGTCAAAAGTTCTATAAAAAAGTTCTATAAAAAAATGGAAAAGATGTTTATCTTGATGAGTCGGGGTCGTAAGACTCCGCCATTAACCCAAATAATCCCTCGTTAAAGCTGCTAACTCAGGAATTACAACAGGAACTTTTTGTTCAAGGGTAGCATGGGGTCTTAAGAAATTAAAATAAGCAACAGACAAAGTAACAAAAGAAACAGAACCTTCTTCAGAATTAAAACCATGAGTAGCTATGTAATTACCCTTAAAATTAGGGGGGTGGCAATACCTAAATATAAATTTATCAATAACAATAAGATTTTTTACACAAAAGTCTAAAAGACTTTTGACAATACGTTTTCTAATATGGGAGTGGCTCTTATGAAACAAAAAGTACTATTTATTCTTTTAGCTATTGTACTTTCATTTTCTTTTATTCCTATCCAAAACGCTAGTGCAACAGGCCAATCAACACCAATTAAAGTAGATGTACGAACCTTGGTAAAACCATCTATTGTCACAGCAACATTAAAAGGAAATAGTTACCTTTATTCTTCCCAATCAACAAGGAGTAAAAAACTCCAATATTTAAAGAAAGGGGAAAAGGTAGAAGTCATTAAAGATAAGGCTTACCGATGGTACTATATAAAAACATCTAAAGGAAAAGTAGGTTGGATTCCTGGCCAGTTATTATCGATTCCAAAGGATCCTCCTACTAATACTCAACGATTAAGCAAAGAACAAATGGAGGAATTTATAAAAGTAAAGGGATTTCAAAGTAAAACTAACTATTTGATATGGGTAGATATTGACCGACAATTGACAAATATCTTTGTAAAACAAAATGGACGATGGGTACTCCAAAAGAGCATTTTAAGTGCGACAGGAAAAAATGTCTCTCCGACAATTCGAGGAATTTTTTTGTTGAAAAGGGATAGAGGAACATCTTTTTATTCCAATACGTTTAAAAGTGGGGGAAGATACTGGACTAGAATTGAAGGCTCCTATTTATTCCATTCTATATCCACAGATAAAAATTTGCGGGTAAAAGATAATACATTAGGGAAACGAGCTTCTAGCGGGTGTATTCGTTTGCCAATTAATGACGCTTATTATATTTACAAGTACATTCCTGCGAATACAACAGTTTGGATCAATTAAAAGGGTATTAACGTGAAATTAAATGGGGTATTTAGCCAATGGATTATTTAGTAAAGCTGATTTTGATCTAACCAATATTTGGCTTCAACTTTTGAGAGAAACATTTCCTAATTTAGAATTATATGTACATTAAGAAAATGAAGCCATTAATGACATTTCAAGGCAGCTACAAAAACGCTGTCTTTTTTTAAAAAAAAATTCACTAAAAAGAAGGAAATTAGTATATATTTGTCAAAAATAGATTGATAACATAAAATTTTCACAAAAGTGAGGATTTAGTATGATTAGTTTGTTTATTGATGAGTCTGGTCAGTTTGAGAAAGTAGATACGGTTGTAATTGGTGGAGTAATGATCAAACATAATTCATCCTACCAATTAGATAAGTTGGCAACTAAAGTAAAGCAAAAAATGGTTCAACTCTATGGAGAAGATTATTTCAAGAAGATACATGGGGAAGACCGTGATCTTGATCTTCGGGAGGATACAGTTCACCAAATTATTAATTCTAGTGAATTTGAACAAATTGTCCCTTTTTATACTGAGAAAGGAAGATTGAGTAAAAAAATTCTATCGAATATCAATGATGATAATACGGCTTCAATGTTGTACTTCAATATGTTAAATTCATTGGTTACAACCCTTACTTTGTATCATCCTTCTCTACTAAAAAATGAAAGAGAAATAAAAATCTACTTAGCAAGTCGAGTTGCTTTATATTCAGATAGTCGTAAAGATTTTAAAAATCTCCATGGAGAACCAAGTATTGGAAAGAAAGGAGATAAAATCTACCATCTTAACAATGAGACAAGCTTGTTAATGGGGTTGAATTATGAACTAAATACATTTTCCTACCTTCATGAAGGGGATTCTTCTCCGAGTAATCAACTACATATTTCAATTGAGAAGATTACAATTAATTACGAAAAATCTTCCAAATTTCCTTATATGGATCTCATGTTTCTTGCTGATATTGTGTGTAATTACGTTCGCTATCGACGTATAGACAATTATAAAGTTCCGTTTCATAAAAAAATTGCATTTGCCTATGATGACATTAACGAGCAATATAAAGAGATTTACCGTTCCTATTTAAGACGTGATTTACCTACTTTTTTATTAGAATGGTTTAGGTATCTCAGTGCTTTTAATCAAAGTTCCTTTAAAGAACAATATGATTCTTACCTTGAGTTGTTGGATATAGACTCTATTGCAGATTCTAAATCATTAGAAAAAGTGATCTATTTAGCAGAATCTACCATTGAAGAAAAAGACTCTTCAAAGAGAAAGTTAGAACAATTTCTTTTAGATTTTATAGAAGAACGAATTAAACTTCTCAACCCATTAAAACAATTTAAATATTATGATCTTAGAATAAGAGCAAACAACCATCTCGGAGTATTTGAAGAAAATGAAAAATATTATCAAAAGGCATTGTCGATAAGTGAAAAACTAGGCACTTGGGAAATTCTTGATCAAAAAAGAATGGTAATGAATCGCTTTGCAGTTTCTTGTTCAAATATTTTTGATTTCAAAAGAGCCCTATCGATAAGCGAACAATTAATAGAGTCACAATTAGCCCTTCATGAAACATTAGTGACGAGCAATGTTTTCTTATTTGATAAAGAAACAATGATAGAGAGAGATATTATTTTAGGCAAGTATTACAGTTCTAAAGGACAGTATTTAGCCTTTTTACAAAGAGAAGATGCTTATGAATATTTCCATAAGGCGATTTATTATTTACAAGACGATCCCATTGATAAAGCAATTACCGTCTCTTACCTTATACATTTTCTAGCCGAATCACCACAAACAATGCAACCAAAGGACCAGGAACTAATTAATGAATATCTAAACGGAGATGATTTTGATTCAAGAATCAATGTTTTTTTAGAAGCGAGAGATATAACAAAAAATGGCCTTCCGTTTCAATTTTACACCTTTATTAAACTATACCGTTATCGCCTTAAATCAAGTATCAATCCTTATAAATTAAACCAGTTGGCTCAAAAGGTTGCTAGCTTGTCTACTCAAGATTTGACACATCCTTGGCCATTAATATTCTATAATCTTGGCGAACTAATAGAGACTAATGATCGGAAACTAGGGATTCAATTAAAAAGAAAAGCAGTAAAAATAACAGAAAATAAAGATAGCAAACTCACTATGCAAATGATTGGGAAGATGTTTGAAATAAAAGTCAATCAAGATGAATCTAGCATTTCAAACTTCGTGGAATTTGTTGAAAAACAAGGTAATCAACATTTATATGACTATTTTGAAATAGAAAATCTCAAAAATTTAAGCAATATCGAAGAAAAAATTAAAAGAATTTCATCAAAATTTACATTTATGTACCATTAAAGGTGGGGGATAAAGTGAAAGAAGCACATCTACCTAAATCAGACATTTTATTTTTGCTTGTTGGAACTAACCCATTTCCTAATCTTATTTCAAGTTTAACCCGGGTGAAAGATGATGGTCTGATTCATTTCTTTTATACAGTTGATCAAGAGAATTCACAAACCAACAAAGTGTTTGAACGATTAAAAGAATTATTATCGAAGAAAAAACCACATTGTCGATCTACAGGAAGCATTATTGATAAAAGCCGTGTAAATAAGATTGAAGAAGATGTGAAGGAAGTATTATCAAGAACCTATTCTTATAACCCAAACCAATTGCAAAGGATTGAACTGAACTATACAGGTGGCACCAAAGTGATGGCGGCTGGAACTTATCATGCTTTTAAGAATTTTGCTCATTCTCAAGCCAAAGACATTTTCGTTTTAAGCTATATAGATGGTGAAAAGGAACAGATTTACTATGAGGTGTTGGAAGGGGAAAATGAAAAATATGTTTATGAACCTTTACGAAAACTTGAGGGTGACTATAGTATATCAATTTTAGAAATAAGTCAGTTACATGATATTCCCTTAAAAGAAAATCCCCATCTAGAAATCTATGATAGTCAATTAGCTGAAAGGTTTTTTCAATTATTCATTGATCCATCGGAGGAAGAGTACCAAAGTCATATAAAGTTTCTAGAAGTAATTTATTCGGATATGGTCCATGTAAGCGATAAATTACCAAATAATAAAAATAAAGCAAATGAGCTTATACATGAAAGGTTATTAAGTTTAAATAATCCAATATTTGAAAGTGAATACAATCCATTTCCTGATATACATTCTTATCGTGACTTTTCAAAAGACAGGAAACTGACGTATCAGTTTAAAGACTATTTATCTGGTTTTTGGTTAGAAGATTACGTATTAAAGGTAGTACTTGAGTTAATGGAGGAAAATAAAAACATCATTGATGTTCATCATTCGGTAAAGCCTAACAAACAATCTAGTAAGGATTTCGAAGTGGATATTGTTCTGCTTAAAAAATACAAACTATTTTCAATTTCGGTTACTACTCAGGAAAAAGAAGAGGAAGCGATCTTAAAACTCTTTGAAGTAAAGGAAAGAGCGAAACAATTAGGTGGAGATGAATCAGGGATTTGCCTTGTTTCACTGTGTCGGAATTCAAATGTTTTAGAAAAGGAATATAAGAATATATGGGATAACGATTCTCCCAAAAATACATTAATTATTGGGCAGGATCGGTTCAAAAACATCAAACAATTATTTGTTGACTGGATTAATGAGTAATGGAGGTGGATCAATGAAAGCAGACTATATGATTTTTATCGTAGGGACAAACCCTCTTCCTAACTTAATCGCTGCAGATAAATTCCTTGATGACCACTCGCAGGTTTTTCTTATATATACAGAAGGTTCTGACAACATTGTTGGGACTAACAGGATTAAAGATCACATCGCAAAAACCTTAAAAAAGCGTAGACCAAATCTTACCATTCAATCTTTTGCTACAGACAAAAGCAACCCGATTGAAATAAAACATACAATAGACAAGATTATGCTAGAGATTAAAAAACAAGGTCAATCGTTTAAAGAAAAGACCATTGCACTCAATTATACTGGAGGTACAAAAACAATGGCTGCGCTTTCATATCATCAAAACAAAAAATATATGAAAGAGATTTTTAAGAATGATGAGTTTTATTTCTTATTTAGTTATGTTGATGGAGAAATCGGAAAAATATTGTATGAATTCAAGCAACAATATCATGCTGATGAAATCAATAAAATGGTAGATAAGTACGATAGGGTTTTAGAAGATATTGTTGAAATTCATGGCTATGAGTTAATCCATGCGGAAGAACTAGAGACAGCTCAGGAATATGCTCAATTTCAAAATGTAACGGTAAGAAATGTTGAACAGCCAGAAATGGTAATCCATTTTGATGAGGTGTATGTTCACGGTTATCAGTTAACTTGTCTAAGGAAAGATCTACAACCTGCAAGTAAAAATATGTTAAAATTTAAGATTTTCCAAGCGAAAGATCATTCGGAGAAAATTGGAGGGGAACAGGTTAGGCTTTTCTATATTTGTAATTATCAAGATAAAAATGGGAATTTAATGAGGACGGAGCCAATAGAAAATGAATTAAGTGAATCACAAAGGATTAATTTAAAGGATCGAATCAGAATTATGAACTCAGCGGATGTGAATCAACAAGAAATAGAAAAATTAGTAAAGGGGTTATAATTGTGGAATACATTGTTCTTTCAGAAATATCAAGGAAACAGGACTTTATTTTTCGAAGTAATAAATTAAAAGAAAATATAGGTGCTTCTATCATTATTAAATATATTACAGAGGAACTTTCAAACAAATATGTCACCCAATTTCATGGCGATGTCATTTATGAAGCGGGAGGTAAAGTTCTTTATCGTTTCAAAGAATTAGATAGCGTAAAAAATTTTGTTCGAGAATTTTCTAAAGAAGTTGTAATTGAATTTTCAGGTATTGAACTGTTCATTATTCACCAAGCGTTTGACCCAAAAGTTGATGAAATATCAACCATCATTGACGAGGCATACAAAAAATTAGAAAGAAAGAAAAGCGAACGAAAAACAACTGCAAGACAAATTAGTTTTGGTCTACATAAAATTTGCCATTCCACACAAATGCCTGCAACTTATATTGATGGAGGAAAACCGATATCCAGCGAGATCCATAAAAAGATCGAGTTTAGTAAAAAACATGAGTCATACTTCTCAAACTTGCTTCCAAAAGGTTATAAATATCCTTTAGAGTTTGACGACTTAAAAGGAGCAGAAAAAAGTTTTATTGCCGTTGTATATATCGATGGGAACCAAATGGGGAAGAAACTGAAATTATTTAAAGAATTGCATCGATATACAGGTGAAATATCATTAGAACAACATAATGAGATGTATTTACATAAATTAGCTGAATTTAGCCAGAACATTGCGGATGCGTATGAAGAAGCTTTTAAGGAAATGACTAATGTGTTAAGTAGGGATCAACAATTGTTACAAGAAAAATTAAAAATAGATCAAGCAATGTTGCCAATACGTCCACTTATTGTTGCAGGTGATGATATTACTTATGTAACAAATGGGGAAATTGGTATTGAAACCGCACGAATTTTTTTGGAAAAGTTAAGTAGTAAACATCTAACGATTAGTGATACGGAGAATATTCCTCTCAATGCCAGTGCTGGGGTTGCTATTGTGAAGTCTCATTATCCATTTTCAAAAGCTTACAAGTTAGCAGAAGAATTAAGTGAAAATGGGAAAAGACGTATCCTCTCAGATTACAAGGAAAAAGATTTCTCCATATTGGATTGGCATATTGTTTATGGAGAATTATCAGGCAGTTTGCAACAAATACGGAAACAATATTATCAATTAAAAGATACGGAAGGCACTCCATTTTCTTTAACAATGAAACCACTTTATCTGAATAATAAAGATTCTTTTCGTTCCTATAGCAACTTTAAAGAGTCTTTGAAGAATATATCAAAATCTGACGTGGCTAGAAGCAAACTAAAAGAATTACGTGAAGTGTTTAAAGAAGGACCTAGTCGAAGCAAAGTATTTATTGAAATAAATCAATTGAATTCATTGTTCAATTACCTAGGCAATATGCAATTAACCAATGGTTTTACTACCGATCATGTTTGTTTATATTTTGATGCGATAGAAATGATGGATCTATTTATAGAGATTAAGGAGGAGAAATAGGTGGAATGGGCCATTCAATTTAAATTGTTATCTGAAACTATTTTTGGTAGCGGAGAATCGATACCAGGATCTGTAGATTTAGAGGTAGTACATGATGACTATGGTTTACCATATTTTAAAGGGAAAACACTAAAAGGAAGGCTACGAGAAGAAGTGGAAAATATTATAGACAAGATGAAAAAAATAATTCCGAATCAGATAGAATATGATACCTATGTATATCGTTTATTCGGCAAAGCAGGGGATAATCTTCATAATGGTTTAAAAATATCGGATGCGACATTGGGATCTTCCATAAAGAATGGAATTCGTTATGGAATTGAATCTGGTCTGTTCACAAAAGAGGAAGTCCTACAATCATTAACAGAGATTAGATCATTTACAAGTGTGAATGAAAAAGGGGTAGCCCGAAAACGTTCCCTACGTAATTTGCGAGTAATCAAAAAGGGATATATCTTTTATTCACAGTTATATTTAGAAAGAGAACTAGAAGAACAGGAACTAGAATTACTAGCTGCTGGAATTTCCAGTTTAAGGCATATTGGTACCATGGTTAGTAAAGGAAAAGGTTCGATAGAAGCAAGATTGTTCTGTAATGGAAAAGACGTGACAGAGAAATATGTCAATTCTTTCATAGAAAGGATGAACAAAGCGTGACCCGATACATAACGTTTGAAATCAAAACACTTGAAGATATCAAAATGGGAAGTCAAGGATCACAAATTGATAATCAATATGCTTTAAGCTATATCGCAGGGTCTACAATTCGTGGGGCATTTATTCATCAATATTTGAAACGATATCCAGAGTTGGATATTAGCAAAAACGAACAAGCCCGTAAAATGTTGCTAAGTGGGGGGATGAAATTCTTAAATGCTTATCCTGCACAAAATGACAAAAGAACATTTCCTTTCCCAGTTTGTTTTTATACAGATAAGGAAACACTTAAAAAATTTGACGGAACAGGTGTTTTAGAAGTATTAAATGAATTTATGGATCCTATTTGCGAAGATGATAAAAGATTCGGATTAGGTGAATTTTGTATATTTGATGAAGAACGTATTCAATTAATATCTGTGGAGAAAGTGTTCCATTTACATATCAATAAACGGGAAGAAAAAGAGAATTTGTTTAGATATGAGGCCATTAAACAAGGGCAGACATTTATAGGAGTCATCGCTGTTGAAACCGAATTCTTTGATCAGATTGATGAGATTGTTCAGCTTATGGACCAACAAATTTTCTATTTGGGAGGATCTAAAGGATCTGGTTATGGAAAATGTTTGATTAAGAATGTAACCCTTGTCGATAAGAATCCTGAGCTAATAAATGAAGTGGATGAGGAAATGTTTTTTGGTGAATTTTTCATTTATGTCATGTCAGATATAATTTCAAGGGATGGAAATGGCCAAATTATAAGTTATATCGACGAAGCTTACCTCAAAGATCATTTAGAATTAGAATCGGTTCAATTGCAACAAAGTTCCATTCAAACAAGAGTCTCTTCGGGGTATAACAACCATTGGGGGACAAGACTTCCACAAAACATCGCCATTAAGGCCGGTAGTATATTCAAATATAAGTATCAAGGGGAACTAAAAAAGAAACGGATGGAACAATTAATGGATCATGGAATAGGAGATCGTAGAGAAGAAGGATTTGGTAGAATTGTGATTTTAGATAGTCTATTAGGCTCTGAAATTGAACTAATCCATGAAAAAAATCATATTACCTTTGATTCATCTTTAGTTACCCAGCAAGATCAACATCAGTTAAAAATGATTCTTACGGATATTTATCAACAGATTGTAGAAAAAGAACGCCCATTAAAAGTTTTAGAATTAAACGAGAAAACAAAATGGGATCCATTAAAGCGATCTTCTTCTCAAATAGGAAAATTGCTTGAACTATCGATCAATCTACAATCTGTTCAACCAGAGGAAGGGAAGAAACAATTTCTTGAATATTTCAATCACCTAGAAAAGAAGGCAAATAGCACGAAGGCATTCTTTAAATTAAAAGATGTAAAAGTGAATGAGAATAACATAGTAGATTATTTACGAGAATTTATCCATCATTTGGATGATATTGAATTGTTTAAGAGAAACTATTTAATCACAAGAAAACAAATTAAATTAGGGAATATTGAACCAGAGCTAAGCAAGAAATATGTCTATAAAAGCAATCTAAAGTTTTTAGAAGATTATTTCCGATTAGGGTTAAGAGAAGTAAGAAAGGGGGAATAACAATGGCGATAAAAGGGAAACGCTTTGTAACTGTTCTCTTTGCTGAAGTGAAGAATATTGGACCATTGCATATTGGAACAGGCGATAATGAAATATTGATCGATCCGACTGAGAACAAAGCCATACTTCCAGCAACAAGTATTGCTGGCGTATTCCGTTCCTATGTATCAGAACATGATGGGGTTGAGAAAGCAAACGAAATCTTTGGTTCCCAGGAAAGAGAAAGCCAAATCTACTTTTACGATTCATTATCCGATCAAAAGAATGTGGAACGTCGGCCAGGTGTAAGAATTGATCCAGCTACAGGAGCTGCAATGAAGAATCATAAATTAGAACGAGAGTATCTTGGAGCGAATCATCAATTTCTTCTTAAAATGGAAGTGTATTCAGAAAATGAAGATCAAAAAGAAAAATTAACAAATCTGTTATACCAGTGTCTTAATGCATTAGATCAACAACATATCAATTTTGGCGGCCATGGTACAACAGGTGTAGGATTCTTCCAATTAGTAAAAGTAGAAAAAGAGGAATTTGATTTAGAGGATGCCCATTCATTAGGGAATTACTTAAAAAGAGAGGGAGTAAGAGAAGAGGTTACGGATCTAGTGAAAAACATTTCCCTTCCGTTAGATATGATGGAAATAGAACTGGACGGACATCTGACCACACCACTTTTAGTAAAAGCGCCAAGTACGAATAATGCGGATTTACCCGATGCGGAGAACATTAGAAATAGTGATGGGCAATATATCATTCCAGGATCAAGCTTAAAAGGGGTGTTACGAAATCAGTGTCAGCGAATATTAAATTATTATAAGAAACCATATGTAATCGAAATTGCTTTTGGTAAAGATACAAAGGAATATGAAGAACGAGCAAAAGGTCGAGTTTTCATAGATGACAGCATTGTCGAACAAAAGGGACAGAACAGTGGTGTCTATCACCGAATCAAAATAGACCGTTTCACTAGTGGTGTATTTGGTGGAGCATTAATGACAGAAGAACCTATTTTGGGTAGCATTTCTTTAAAAGTAAGGTATAAATTAGTTCATGATCCAAAAATTGATCATGAAGTCATTGCAGTTTTAATTTTAGCTTTGCGTGATATTGGAGTGGGCAATGTTGCAATTGGAAGCGGGAATAACGTCGGACGAGGAAGATTACAAGGGAATAAAATGGTTATTCGAGACGGAAAAGATACCATTGTAATTCAGTTAGATAGGGAAGAACGTTCAGAAAAGCTGACTCAATATATTCGAGCTTTATCCTAGTTGGAGGGATTACTATGTTGTTTAAAAAGATTTCCATAGAGCAGGCACTAGATAAAAATTATTTACAAGATATTGGTTTGATATATGGTTTAGTATATTCCTATAATTCTGTTCAATTAACCCGAATTGAAGATCTCTTAATAGATCGGGAGACTTTAATAGAGGCTCGTTTTTTTAATGAAGATTCTGAGGTTCATATTTTTAAAAGGGATGAGTTGGAAGCCGTGATCTTCATGGAAACAGAAGATGATCTTGATCATTCATTTAGCGAGAATCACTTATTGGAACGATTTGGGGATAAATTGATTATAAAGCATTATCTTGATTATGACCAAGATGGACAGGCCTACATCAGGTATTCAAGACCAGCTAATGTGATTTTTAGGGAAGGGGAGTACTATCATGCAAGGTAAACATGGAAAGGAAGCCGTAGCACCTTATAATTTCGTAAGTTTTCCCAAAAATCGAATCGTAAGATATTCTTCTCTTGAACAATTACCAAGGCATGATACCTACTATGATGACCATATCAACGGTTATATAGAATATGTTATCACAGCAAAAACCCCTATCCTTGTCTCAGACGGAAAACAAGAATTTTTCAGAAATATTGCAGGAGATTATGCCATTCCAGGGAATAGCCTACGAGGAATGATCAGAACAAATGTTGGAATATTGGGTTTATCAAGCTTTGCTCAGGATATTGAAGATAAACTGTTCCTTTATCGTGGATTAGCGGATCATTCAAAAAAATTACGAAACCAATATAACCAAAAGATTGATATTCGGACAGATCCACTACAAAAAACACCGGGTAAGGTAAAAGCTGGATATATCCGTCGTGTCGGAAAAGAGGAATATGTAATTATACCAGCAAAACACGAACAAGGAAAAACCTTTTTTAGAATTAGTGAGATGAATCTTCGGAAGATCAATCCTAAAGGTGTAGAGATAAGCTACATGTATGATCAAAAACGGAAAAATCCAAATTATCATCCTTATATCACGCCCGTTTCCTTTGAATTGAATCTATTGGATAATCAGATTCATATAAAAGATATAAAAGCTAAAGGAGCACTTAAAAAACAAGGTTATCTCTTATGTTCAGGTTTTATGCAAAAAAAAGTGACCCATTATGTTATCAATGAAAAAGATGAATTGGCTCAAGAAATAAAGTTAAAAAAAGAAGAAATCCGAGCATATGAAGCAGATCTAGCAAGAAAGAAGAAAGATAAAGATCCCTTCTACGCTTTGCCAAAAAACATCGGTGAGGAAAAGCCAATATTTTATGCAGAGGGAGGTCGTTTCACCTATTTTGGTTTTACTCCATATTTACGAATTTTTTATGATGGTACCATACATGATGGGATACCTGACAATTTAAAGCTAAATCAAATTGATTATATGAAAGCCATTTTTGGTTTCAGTGATGGGGAAAAAAGTTATAAGAGTCGAGTAAGTTTTGAAGATGCGGTCGTAATAGGAACCCCTCAAAAAGCGAAGAAGGAACGAATCGTACTTGGCGAGCCAAAAGCGACTTGTTTTCCAAATTATCTTAAACAACCAAATGGCTCAGATAAAAATTCTTTACTCAATTATAATGATAAAGATTTATTTGAATTACGGGGTGTTAAACAATACTGGTTAAAAGATCAAATTAATCCAGTGAATACAGGGAAACCCAATTCAAAGGTAGATATAGAGATTTTTCCTTTAGCCGAAGGAACTCAATTTAAAGGAAAAATTCATTTTAATAATTTAAAAAAAGATGAACTTGGATTGCTCTTATGGGCTGTTTATCTACAAGAGGACGCATACCAACAAATAGGACTAGCCAAACCATATGGATATGGCCAAATTAAAATTTCAGATATCAAATTGTATACTGAAAATTTACACAAAAAATACTCGTCGATATCTCCTGATTTTTTTAAAGAAGAATGGTTTGAAGATTATATTGATGAGTATAAGAAATATGTTCATAAACAATATCAGATCAATATAGATAATCATCAATCGATTCGTGAATTATTAGCAATTAAGACAACTATTTTACAAAAAGAACAGACAAGATATATGAATTTAGATGAATTTAAATTAAGATTATCCCTTCCAACTATTTTGGAAATAACAAAAGGCGTAAGTACGCATGGAAATTCTGAACCAACAAAAAATCTAAAGAACTCTGAAGTAAAAAAAGCATCTACTCAATCATTATTCTCTGAAAAAGGAATAACTGGTAGAATTAAATTTTTTAATATAGAAAAAGGTTTTGGTTTTATCGAACGTGATGATGGAAAAGAGGATGTGTTTGTTCATATTTCTCAAATAAAAGGAAATAGTTCCGTTATTATAGAAGGGGCAAGAGTGAAGTTCGATATCGCTCAAGGAAATAAAGGGGTACAAGCATTGAATGTAATTGTTTATTGAACATTGACCGATGATAATTCATCATTTCTCTATTTACCACCTGATTTACAAGAAATCTGGTCAAATATTCCTCCTGAAGGAGAATTGAATGCAAAATGGCTAGAACCTATTAAAGACTGGATTGGACGGAATGCTAATCAAGGAGATCTGTTACTGATTCAAGGAGAATATGTCCTATTTGCAAGATAAAATTTTTGAACGACTCGATAGTCATGAACGATATAGGTGATCGATTTGTTTGTAGGGGCAATTCCTGTGGCCTGAAAACGCGTCGACAGGAGTTGGCCTACGAAAAGCGGGTTGCAGCCCATCATACAAACGAGACCTACGCAGGGGCGGAAGATGACACTTTCGCCCTTTACATTTTTTGCTAAAAGTGATATCATTTTAAAATAATTTTAAAATCAAGGAGGAGTATGATTATGGAAGAAAGAAAGGTATGGAAGGCAAGTGGCTATTTGGGACTTTTATTAACCTTAGTTTTTTTAGCCATGGCAGTTGTTGTTTTTGTTAATACCGTTATGGAAGCTTCTCATGCACTCCCTTTATTAATGTTAAATTTTAGTTTTTTACCATGGGGCTGGTATTTAACAGCAGTGTTCTTACTTTTAGGCATCACTTTAGCCTCCGGCCTTACTATCGTTCAGCCTAACATGGGAGCCGTTGTTGTTTTCTTTGGCGATTACAAAGGTACGATTCGGGAAAGCGGTTTCTTTTTGACCCTTCCTTTTTCCAGCCATAAAAAGGTCTCCCTTCGGGTACGAAACTTTAACAGCGCTAAACTTAAAGTAAATGATGTCGAAGGAAATCCGGTGGAAATTGCTGCGGTAGTAGTATTTAAAGTTATAGACACCGCCAAAGCGGTTTTTGATGTGGAAGATTACGAAAAGTTTGTGGAAATTCAAAGCGAAACAGCGTTAAGACATGTTGCGTCCAAGTATCCCTACGATAATTTTGTGGAAGAAGGGATTTCCCTTAGAGGAAATTCGGATTTGGTGGCTAAAGAGCTTGCCTCAGAACTGCAGGAGCGCCTTCAAGTCGCTGGTGTAGAAGTAATAGAGGCAAGGCTTACCCATCTTGCCTATGCCACCGAAATTGCCCAGGCCATGCTGCAACGCCAGCAGGCATCAGCTATTTTAGCCGCCCGGCAGAAAATTGTGGAGGGAGCTGTCGGTATGGTTCAGATGGCAATTGAACGGTTAGAAAAAGACGCCAATATTGCTTTAGACGAAGAAAGAAAAGCCCAGATGATCAATAATTTAATGGTCGCTATTGTCTCGGACCGCTCTGCCCAGCCCGTAATCAACACTGGAACGATTTACTAATACGGTATGGCCAAAAAGAAAAATTTTCCCTTAAGAATAGACCCAGTTTTATACGAAATACTAGAAAAATGGGCAACGGACGAGTTTCGGTCGGTAAATTCCCATATCGAATATTTACTTCGGGAAGCGGTCAAAAAAGCAGGCCGTTTAAAAGAGAATAAGATTAAAAAAAATTAAAAATGCCAGCTAAAGCTGCTCCACTTCTAACTATAATGTGCACGCTTTACGCTATATGACGGCTCCTTATAGTGGATTTTATCTATTGTATTCTTTATGTTGATTTCGTCTTGTCATGGAGAAATTTCAACTGGCGACTTAGTACTGATCCTAATTCCCTCGCATTATCGGAAATACTCATTCCCCTTTCATACATCTCTTTGATCATAAAAAATTCCCCTCTCGTAATCACGAACCATAGCTTCTCTCATTGACACAATGGTTCTATTGTGAGTGGGGAATTTTTTCCGGCTATATTGTGGATTTTATCATCGGCTTTAACAACCAACGTTAAAATGGTTTACGAGGTTTGCTTTTTTTATTTTGTAAAATATGTATATTTCTCTTCAAATCTAACAATAACAATAATAACTAGTAGATTGGAGGGGATACTATGCATGTAATCATCGATGATTATGGTATGGGTGTATATAAAAAAAGTGAAAGAGTTGTTATCAAAAAGCAAGGGAAGGTGGTAGATGAAATTCCCTTCTTTGAAATAGAGGATATCTTTTTTGTAACAAAAGGTGCCGTTCTATCTACCGATGTGATTGAAGAGTGTATGAAACATGGAATCCAAATTCATTTACTAGATTATCGTCAACAGCCGATTGCTTCTGTATATTCACCAATGTTACACGCCACTGTAAAAACCCGTCGGGAACAAATTCTCAGTTTACAAGATTATCGAAGTGTGGAGATGGTAAAAGAATTTCTAACTGCCAAGATTACGAATCAATATCGTGTATTGAAATACTATCTAAAAAGTAGAAAAGAAACTGATGAATATGAGTCGATCAACATGTTAGCTGAGAAAGTTTTCGAACATGTTCTATTGATTCAAAAAATTCAAGGCAATTCAATAGCCGATGTGAGGGACAAGTTTTTTGCTATTGAAGGACGCGCAGCGACTTTTTATTGGGATGGTGTTCAATTAATCTTGCAGAAAAAAGTAGATTTTCCTGGAAGGGAACAACGTGGGACTCAAGATCCTGTGAATATGATGTTCAATTATGGATATGCCATTCTTGGAGGTTATGTACAAAGTGCGATACTTCGGGCCGGTTTAGAGCCTTTTGCAGGCCTACTTCATACGGATCGCCCTGGTAAATCCTCACTTCAATATGACCTGATCGAAGTCTTTCGTCAACCAGTCGTGGATCGTGCGGTTATTTCTATTGTAACAAAGGGGTTTCATCCTGTTTTAGAAGAAGGTCAACTTGACTTAAAAACACGAACCCGTTTGCGAGATAAAATTTTTGAACGACTCGATAGTCATGAACGATATAATGGAAAAAGATATACGATAAAAACAATTATTCAAATGCAAACGAGAGAACTAGCATCTTATTTCCGTGAGAATAAACCTTATAAAGCATTTGTAGGGAGTTGGTAATCATGTATGTTATGGTAATTTATGACATTTCTGATGATAAGATACGAACGAAAGTAGCTGAAAGACTAAAAGATTATGGCCTTAAACGTATACAATATAGTGCTTTTTTTGGTAAATTAAATCAAAATCGACGGGAAGAATTAATGTTCAGACTAAATGATTACATCATCTTAACGAACGGTAGTATCATCATGATTCCAATTTGTGAAAAAGATCGGTCGCAGATTATTAAATTAGAGAATATAGATTATGAGTTTGATGAGGTGGAAGAAGCTTGATTCAGGTTACCGACCTAAAACAATATGTGTATTGCCCAAGAGTCATTTATTACACCTATGTCATGCCAGTGAACAAAAAAACAACCTTTAAGATGGAATATGGACGGGAAAAACACAAAATAGAAAGAAATAAAGAAGAACGTCGAGGACTGAAATCTTACGGATTAATCGAAGGAAAGCGTTATTTTAATTATCCTATTCACTCAGAACGATTAGGTTTGTCTGGGAAATTGGATTTGCTGATCGAAAGTAATAAAGGAGATCAACCCGTTTATCCGGTGGAAATGAAATATACCTTACGTGGGATTCGAGCTAATGTAAAATACCAACTCGGTGCCTATGCATTATTGCTTGAAGAAAAATATGGAGTACCAATTCATGAAGGGTTTATTTATATCATTCCTACAAAGACAGCACACAAGATTACTATTACAGAAGAGATGAAAAACTATGTGGTAAAAGCCATATCCGCCATCCATAACATTGTTGAAAAAGAACATTTTCCTGAGCCACGTTCTAGAAGAAGATGCCATGATTGTGAATTTCGAAAATTTTGTAATGATTTGTATTAATTCCTGCATCTCGATTATTATCTATAATAGCAAATTTTAAATTAGATAAATAAATGATTGAATGAAAAATGGGGAGAGGATAGATTTGATTGATCAAGAATTATTAGATATTGTTGGAAAACTACAAATAGCAAGGTTTGAAGTGATCTATGAAGTGGGGAGTTATGGAGTAAATCTACCACCTTATAAAGGTTCTACTATTCGTGGTGCTTTTGGCCATATTTTTAAAATGGTTGCTTGTACTTGTGGAAGTGAAGACCATCTAGATAACTGCATTTATCAGTACATATTTGAAACTAAACCCCCTGAGAATTCAGAGGTACTAAAAAAATACGAAAGTATCCCTAGACCATTTGTTATTGAACCTATTTTAGATCCACGTACATATTTTGCACCAGGTGAAAAGTTGCATTTTGCTTTCATCTTATTTGGAAAAGCCCTTGATTATCTTCCTTATTTTATTTTCACCTTTCAAGAAATGGGTAAGCAAGGTTTAGGGAAAAATCACCATTCATTAAACTTACGACAGGTTTTTCAAACCAATCTTCATCACGATTTAAACACATTGATTTATGATGGGGAGGCAGGAAGAATCTATAATCGATGGGAACCAATCTATGCCAATGAAATCTTCCAAAGTGTAGAAAATCAATATATTAATAACAGACTATGGGTTCATTTTCTAACACCTACAAGGTTACAAAAAGGAGGAAAATATCTTTCCACTGCTCCCCAATTTGAAGATGTGATGAAAGCAACGATGAGAAGGTTAACATCAATTTTGTATTTTCATCAAGATTTGCAATTTGAAATGGATTTTAAGAAATTTTTTCTTCACGCTTCAAAGGTTGAATTGATCAAAGATCAGATTGAATGGGTAGATTGGGAACGATACTCAAATCGGCAACAGGAAAGGATTAAACTAGGTGGAATTTTAGGTAAAGCATTGTATCGAGGAGAGATTGAACCATATCTTCCATGGCTAAAGTTAGCGGAATGGATTCATATCGGAAAAAATCCTGTGTTTGGATTAGGTAAAATAAAAGTTGCCAGTCATTAATTTAATGAAAACATGCTGAGAAAAAGGGATTGAAAGATATGTGTTAAATGTTCATATCTTTATGACCTGAACCACAGCATGTTTTTTTATTTATTTGTTCCAATTTTTTAAAAATCTAAGCAGGAACAATTTGCAGTTGTAGAGAATACCCATATTATACAAAAATTTGGTGGAGATATGTGTTATTATGGAAGGTCAACGAAACTTTTTTCAACAATTATTAGGAAATGGTTATTCGCCACGTCCCTTTCAATTAGAACCAGCAAAATATTTATATAAGGGAATACCTACAATCCTCAGTGCCCCAACAGGCTCAGGTAAGACTTGGGCTGCGGTTTTTCCGTTTTTATACGCAAAGAAAGCAGGCAGAATCTTTGCAGATCGATTGTTTTATGTTTTACCTCAGCGAACATTAGTTCGATCGATCTATAATGAAATCGAGCAGAAAATAAAAGAATTAAATTTAGATTTACGTGTAACGATGCAAATGGGAGATCAACCAGATGATCCCTTATTTCAAGGGGATATTATCCTCACCACGATTGACCAAGTATTAAGCAATTATATAGGTGCCTCCCTATCTGTTTCAAAGGGACAATCCAATATTCCTCCTGGTGCTTTTGCAGGAGCCTATTTTGTCTTTGATGAAATCCATACTGTTCCGAAAGAAAGCTTGCCAACCATCTTAGATTTGGTTCGCCGTTTTCGTCCTTTTGCTCGATTTTTATTGATGACCGCGACAATACCTATGACAGTGATTGAGGAAATGAAGCAACGAATAGATGGGGAAAGCGTATTAGCATCCTTTAAATCTCTATCTGTGCAGAACACAAAAGCAAAGAGAGTTTTATATTGGAAAGAACAACCTTTAACTATTGAACAAATACTTCATTATCATTTTAATCAAGAAGGGATTCGAAAAACCATCGTTGTTGTCAATCGTGTAGAAAGAGCACAACAATTTTATCTTGGAATAAAAAGTCTATTAAATGAAAGGAACTCTCTTGATGACCAAATCTATCTATTGCATTCCCGCTTCCTTCCAGAAGATCGAAGGGAGATCGAGCAAAAGGTCATTCAATCATTGGGAAAGCATTCTCTAAAACAAAACCAGCATACCCTTGTCATCGCTACTCAAGTGATTGAAGTAGGTCTTGATCTCTCTTCCAATATGTTAATCACTGAACTCGCACCAGCAAACGCTTTAGTTCAACGTGCGGGTCGCTGCGCCCGTTTTATTGGGGAACAAGGCGAAGTTTATGTTTTCGATCTTCCACTTAATAAAAAAGGGAATCTTGATACCTCGCCATATTTTAAAACAGATAAATTACTTCTTGAAAAAACAAAAGATTATCTGTCAAAAGAGTCTAGTTTTGCGATGACCATTCAAAAAGAAGGGCATTTCATAGAAACCATCCATCAAGAAATTGATCTAGAGCAATTGCAGGCTATCTCTATGGCAACGATCAAGCATGAGGTATCGACAAATCTAGAGGATGGCGATTTTAGCGGTATACCCAAGTTGGTGAGAGAGATAATCAATGTTAGTATCATTGTTCACGATCAACCACAAACATTAGATATGTCATTAATACCAGAACGTTTCTCTATACATACTAGTACCATTAAGAAACTGTTCAATGAAAACCCTGATATTCGTGGTAAAATATGGGGATATCGAACGATAGTGACAGAAGAGGGATTGGAAGAATCGGATTGGATAGAGATTTCAGATATAAACGAGATTGACCATTATTCAATTCTAGCTATTCATTCTCATTTTGCTTCCTATAAAAAAGACATCGGTTTAATATTTAAGTCCATACATGATCAAGATGAAGAATTAAAACCAGTCTACCAAGCAAGATATACCCTTGATCAATCAAAGGAACTGCATCCCCAATATCGTTATAAGAAAGAGTCTTATCAAGAACATGTTGCAAATGTCCGGTCTATTTTCCAAGAGCAGAAATCAAAAAATCAGAGTGCATTCACCTATTTTGCAAACTATTACCATGTAGAAAAAGCAAATTTAGAGCAATTAACAGAAATTGCAGTTGCTTTTCATGATGTAGGAAAATTAAATGAAAAGATAGCAAAAAATTATTGGGATTGGCAAAAAAGAAGAAGAAACGAAGAAGTCAAAGATTACTTGGCTCATACCGATTATGATCCAACCAATCAAGATGATTTTATTGAATGGAAAAAACAAAAACGAATCCCTCATGCCATCGAAGGGGCTTATGTTTCATATCCAATGGTGAAGGAAAGGGTAGGGAAAATAACAGCGAATGAACAGATTCAACAGGAACTGAATAATGGGGTATTTGCTGCTATTGCAAGGCATCATCATAGTTACGCAAAAAATCTTAAGTCAGAAGGAAAGTTGACAATAAATGCTCAAATAACCTTGGCTACTACACTTACTAAATTAGGACTAAGCTTTAATCAAGAGCACATGAAATGGAAAAAGACAGAAAACCTAAAACCTTATTGGGTAAAACCTTTCCAAGAAACTGCCTGGATTTGGTATTGGTTTGTGGTCAGAAATATCCGATTAGCTGACCAACAATCTCAAAAAGAATATCAATTAAAGGAGGTGAACTTATGAAAGTTAAGCAATTTCTTTATTGGAAAAACCGTGGAAGTTATGCTGATGCACTAGGTGCAGCAGGATTAGCTGAATTGATATACCAGCTAACATTGAAACCTATCATGATTGAAGATCAGGGAAGTAGTTTTTTACTCTCTTTAACAGAAAATGTTGATCTTGATCAATTGCCTTACGAGAATTTAATCAAAGATCCTGGTTTTAGACCTTATACCAATAAAATGTATGATCGAGATAAACAAAAAGCAGATCAGTATCGTGAGAAAAGAAAGAACATCAAAAACTTAACAGACGAAGAAAAACAACAGATTGAGACACAAAAACCAGATCCTGAATGGCCACTTTTCCAAAATCTAAAAATTTTACAAGCATTGAGTACATACAATTCGATGTATGAACAAATCAAAAAGGCAGATAAAGAGAAATTCACTTTGATGGTAAGGAAAAAACTAGAAGGTTTTTCAATGGGAAAACAATCTGAGGAAGTTCCGACAAGACTCTCTTTAAAAGCTTCACCTGTACAAGCTTTTAACCCGTCGATTGGAAAAGGGATTAATCGTCCAAAGCCTGATGGAGTACCTATATCCTCTTTTCCAACTTCTTTAATGGATGGATTCGAGGAATATCTAAGGTATCTTGGTGTGAAGTCCATTCTACATGCTTATTCGATGGACAAGGATATTAAATTTGTAGCGATTATTCCAGGAAAAATCGCATATGAAGAATTACGTTCAGAAATTATTCGTGGATTACGGCAAAAGCATTTAGCATGGACATCCGTTAAAGTTGACATTACGGCTGTACTAATTCTAGTAAACATTTTACTCGACCATTATCAATTAGTAAAAGATCACAAAGTGAATGAAATACTGCATGGTATACAAGTTGCACATTTTAAAGATATGGGACAAGTGAAATCCTTGATCAATCAGTCCTTTATTCGCTTACCAGGTTGGTTTCCTATTCAAACACAGGAAGACATACAAGAAATGAAAGGAATCATTGAAGAACATCTAGCTTGTATTCGGCAATTAGATGAAAAGAAAAGTGAAGACATACATTTACTTCAAATTTATCGTGATGGTTTATCTACTGATAACTTTGATCAGATTGTCCGTTTTTTCGCTGGATATGGAATGTATGTGATGAAAAAGCTAAGTGATAAAAAAGGATATCCCCCTTTTCGCTTTACAGAGGAAAACTTAAGGAGGTTACTCATGAAAAGCAATCTAACTTATGCACAAATTGTAGAGAATAAAGGTTTCCAAAATATTGCTAAGGCGATACGTAATGCAACAGTAAATGAACAAGTAGCCAAAAAATATCGGCCACAACAATATGAAATCCGTTATGATCTCTTTCAAAATCTTAAACAGCAAGCCAGTTTCCCAGAAAAATTTTTAGCGAAATTAATGGAGTTTATTAATGACTATAACAAAGAGGCAGCTAGAAAATTGGAACAACAAGCAACGAACTTAAAACCTAATCAGCGATTAAGAGCACGTGTTTCAACCGAGGATATTGAGGAATTTGTTAAGCTTTTCGATCAATATCGTCAACAATCAGAAACAATCGCAATGTTGCTAATAGCATATGCATCAGCAAAAACCAGTCAACAAGAGGAAGACATCCCTGAGGAAAATAATGAAAATCAAGAAACGATTGTAATACCAGAATAGAAAGGATGGATATTGATGAAATCATTATCGATCAATGGAAGAATTACGTTAGATATGCATTCGCTCAACAATGAGGGATCAGAAGGTAACCATCTGCAAACACGAATGGTACATATTATAAATGAACATGGGGAATTGGAAGTGGTTAATGCTGTATCTGGTGATATGTTGAAACATATGCAAACCGAACACCTCAATCATATATTAATAGAAAGAAAGCATAAGGCACTATGTAAAGGTTGTGCTAGTTTAGATGCGAATCGCATCAATGCTGATGATGAGTTTTTCAAGTCGATTGGAAAAGAAAAGGACGTTGCCAAAGTGACAACGGCATTGCTCCAATACTGTGCCATGGATGATACGCAGGGAGTTTTAATTACCAAAGACAATCGTTCTACACCACGAAAATCAGTTGTGGAGTTTGGTTGGTTAGTAGGGATCCCTGAAAAAAATCACAGTGAGTCTCATTTTCATGTGAAATTTGATCAAAAAAGAGAAGCAGGATCAGGTGCAGATGATGGTTCCAATACAGGGCAAAACATTTTCTATAGGCCTGCCAATTCTGGACAATATGCGGTCGTATTAAATGTTGAATTAGATCGCATTGGTTTTAATGATGTGACTCGTGAATATGTAATCGATGAAGAGGAACGAAGAATACGTACCCGTGCTGTATTAGAAAGTATTCTATACACATTTATCAAACCATCTGGAGCCATGAGAAATACGCAAAATCCACATATTCTTGGATTTGAGGGGATAATTTCTGTATCGAACAACAGTATTCCTGCGCCAACCATTAGTCCTATTCGTTCAGATTATAAAGAGGAGATTGAAAAAGTTGCAAAAGAACTAAATCGTATTCAAGAAGGAATTGAGACATTTTCCTTCCAAACACAGTCTGAATTTACTAGATTGATGGCTGATCTTATTGAACAACTGTAGGTGATGATCATGTGGCTCATTGCGACATATGAACATACGTCTTTATTTAGCTTGAAGAATACGAATTCAACCAGTTCTGGCGGGAGAACGAATATTGTTCCTACCATGTACTCCATCAAACTTGCTTTAATCAATGCGTTATATCGAATGGGGAAAGATGGAGAAAACGAATTCCCTTGGGTTAAGGATTTAGTCATTCGGATATCCCCACCCAAACATGCTGTAGTTAATAATAGCTTTATTAAGATTCTAAGAGAACCCAAAAAGGATAAAAATAATCCTAATCAGAAAGAGTTTATTTCGTCAATTGCTTATCGTGAGTTTGTTCACTTTGATGGATTATTAAAAATTGCCTTTAATCTTAATATGCTACACTCTGATCAGATAGAGTTATTAAAACAGGCTTCTATTCGAGTGCGTTATTTTGGCAAGAGGGGTAGTTTTGTTCAATTCAAAGGTTTCGAAATGATAAATGAAGAAGAATTGTCATCTGATTTTACCTGGATACTCGGAGATGAACGCACAAGTTTTAATAGCCATGTTCAATTTCAGCAGCTAGATGATATTGGTTCTAATGCATTATTTCAAAACATTAATACGTATGATGAAACTAAGAGTAAAATCGGGAAAGATCGCTTATTGTTGCCAGTTGCTGTTCCCTATCTTTTAAAATCTTCAAGTCGAAGCTATACACATTTTGTAAAAGCTGAGTAGGGAGGGATACCCTCCTCCCTACTACTAAGTTAAGAGAAAAGTTATCATTTTGTATAAGTTATTGCAAAATCTCATGAAGATAGTTTAAAGTTATATTTAGATGCATTAGGATAATAAAGAACATAGATTAGGGCATACTAATAAAAAGAAGAAATATAAGTTTTCGCAGATTAAAGACCATTTTTAGCAAAAATTAGATCTTCGAAAGTTTCTGATCAAAATTGACTTTAAAAACTGCATCAATACTGTATTTTTCCGCACTAATTTTCGCGGATGCAGTAACTAGACTCGACTAAAGAGGATTGAAACAAAAAAAGGTGATACGTTATGGAGCATTGCTAGCAAAGATGCAGTAACTAGACTCGACTAAAGAGGATTGAAACATTAGTGGATTATATAAAGGCGCTGGAAAACTTGCAGATGCAGTAACTAGACTCGACTAAAGAGGATTGAAACTGTGTACATTTCCCCCTCACCCGTTTTATGGTATAAGATGCAGTAACTAGACTCGACTAAAGAGGATTGAAACTTTACAATCGCTAGCAACTCATCATCAGTTAGTTTTGATGCAGTAACTAGACTCGACTAAAGAGGATTGAAACAGCAATAGCCTTGCCTCGTTTGGTGTCAGTATACCTGATGCAGTAACTAGACTCGACTAAAGAGGATTGAAACTGTATCCTCTGCCCAAACACACCTTTGACATTTTTGATGCAGTAACTAGACTCGACTAAAGAGGATTGAAACAAGTTATAAGCATATGCCAACTCTGTCCTTGCTATTGATGCAGTAACTAGACTCGACTAAAGAGGATTGAAACTTAACAGCTGGTGAAGCCGATGAAATTAACGCACGCTGGATGCAGTAACTAGACTCGACTAAAGAGGATTGAAACAAAGCATTTGAAGAAACCAAAATGGGATAAGAAGAGATGCAGTAACTAGACTCGACTAAAGAGGATTGAAACCTAAGTTTGACACAACAAATATTCCGTCTACGTTGAGATGCAGTAACTAGACTCGACTAAAGAGGATTGAAACATAACTGTACTCTTAACAGATTGCACTGCATTCCAGAATGATGCAGTAACTAGACTCGACTAAAGAGGATTGAAACACGAAAAATTCAATATCATTTTTCAGATGAGGCAGCAAGATGCAGTAACTAGACTCGACTAAAGAGGATTGAAACACTTCATCCGCTCTCTCGTCTCTTAATTGAATTTCCGGATGCAGTAACTAGACTCGACTAAAGAGGATTGAAACAAACAGAACAAAGTAAGATCGTTTGGAATGAAATCAGATGCAGTAACTAGACTCGACTAAAGAGGATTGAAACTCAACTAATTGGATACCATCCCAATACACATAGTTGGGATGCAGTAACTAGACTCGACTAAAGAGGATTGAAACACGGGAAAGGATCTCACGCCCACTTAGTTGAGTTTGGGGATGCAGTAACTAGACTCGACTAAAGAGGATTGAAACTGTCTGATTTCTACCATAGTAAATCCTTCTGTTTCCGATGCAGTAACTAGACTCGACTAAAGAGGATTGAAACTTTCTATTCCTCCCAATTCTAAAATGGCAAATCTTCAGATGCAGTAACTAGACTCGACTAAAGAGGATTGAAACGCAGGAACAGCTGCCCATGTTGTCCCATCGTCGCTATGATGCAGTAACTAGACTCGACTAAAGAGGATTGAAACAGACTTGGACAGACGTTGCAACCGTTTGGGCTGATGTAGATGCAGTAACTAGACTCGACTAAAGAGGATTGAAACCTAAGTTTGACACAACAAATATTCCGTCTACGTTGGATGCAGTAACTAGACTCGACTAAAGAGGATTGAAACGAACAAAGTTTCGTATGTGTCGGACGGCGTTTTTAAGATGCAGTAACTAGACTCGACTAAAGAGGATTGAAACCAGTGTCAATAGCATCCCAACCAGCCAAAATTTCATTGATGCAGTAACTAGACTCGACTAAAGAGGATTGAAACCTCAGAGCGTGGTAAAATTAAACCAAAGGAGAGGTTGATGCAGTAACTAGACTCGACTAAAGAGGATTGAAACAATGAAGTTCATTCCACACAGCTACCAAAAGTATTGCAGATGCAGTAACTAGACTCGACTAAAGAGGATTGAAACTTGCTGCGGAATGAAGTGTTCCGTATTTTTTCGACGAAGATGCAGTAACTAGACTCGACTAAAGAGGATTGAAACTCATAAACTTGAATTGCAGTTCTGATTGTTGCCATGTGATGCAGTAACTAGACTCGACTAAAGAGGATTGAAACCAGCTGCGCTCTATGGAAATTACAACGGCGTGGATGATGCAGTAACTAGACTCGACTAAAGAGGATTGAAACTCATCAGGATCTATTGCATATAATCCGATTGTTCGCAGATGCAGTAACTAGACTCGACTAAAGAGGATTGAAACGTGTTCCGATTGCCAGTGTTCCGATTGCCAGTGTTCGATGCAGTAACTAGACTCGACTAAAGAGGATTGAAACTAATGATCTCTATCTCTTTTTCTTCAAAAATTTTCAGATGCAGTAACTAGACTCGACTAAAGAGGATTGAAACACAACGAGCTTCCTTAATCGGTTGGCACTGATGTTACGATGCAGTAACTAGACTCGACTAAAGAGGATTGAAACTCGAAAACCTGAACATGGGGCTACATACGACGGGGGTGATGCAGTAACTAGACTCGACTAAAGAGGATTGAAACACGAGCTGTATAACCTGACACATAATACGTTGCGCTGATGCAGTAACTAGACTCGACTAAAGAGGATTGAAACTCGAAAACCTGAACATGGGGCTACATACGACGGGGGGATGCAGTAACTAGACTCGACTAAAGAGGATTGAAACCCAATTCACTCATATAAGCATTTTTAACGTCGTTTTGATGCAGTAACTAGACTCGACTAAAGAGGATTGAAACGAGATGATGTAGTATCTCCAGATACTTCACCTTCTTCGATGCAGTAACTAGACTCGACTAAAGAGGATTGAAACATGTTTCGTCTGGTTGGCGAGCGTCAGTGGATCCAGTGATGCAGTAACTAGACTCGACTAAAGAGGATTGAAACTTTGAAATATGGTCAGCACTACATTCAACAATATGAAGGATGCAGTAACTAGACTCGACTAAAGAGGATTGAAACTCTACAATCACGCGATGCACCACTCCATCCATTGATTGATGCAGTAACTAGACTCGACTAAAGAGGATTGAAACATTTCCATAAACACTTTTGATGGAGAGTGTATTCCAAGATGCAGTAACTAGACTCGACTAAAGAGGATTGAAACGTTCACCATCTTTCAATGCGTTGTTACCTTTTTTGGTGATGCAGTAACTAGACTCGACTAAAGAGGATTGAAACACAACGAGCTTCCTTAATCGGTTGGCACTGATGTTACGATGCAGTAACTAGACTCGACTAAAGAGGATTGAAACTCGAAAACCTGAACATGGGGCTACATACGACGGGGGTGATGCAGTAACTAGACTCGACTAAAGAGGATTGAAACACGAGCTGTATAACCTGACACATAATACGTTGCGCTGATGCAGTAACTAGACTCGACTAAAGAGGATTGAAACTCGAAAACCTGAACATGGGGCTACATACGACGGGGGGATGCAGTAACTAGACTCGACTAAAGAGGATTGAAACCCAATTCACTCATATAAGCATTTTTAACGTCGTTTTGATGCAGTAACTAGACTCGACTAAAGAGGATTGAAACATCAATAATATCTAATTCAACCGTTTGACCATCAATAGGATGCAGTAACTAGACTCGACTAAAGAGGATTGAAACAGAACAACTGCTTTCTTCATTGCTTCTAATACCCACTGATGCAGTAACTAGACTCGACTAAAGAGGATTGAAACTCTTACAATTCCTTGATTGTCAGTATCAATATAAATAAAGGATGCAGTAACTAGACTCGACTAAAGAGGATTGAAACTTCTGATGAAGATAAGACAATTGTATTGCAAACCAATGGATGCAGTAACTAGACTCGACTAAAGAGGATTGAAACTTTTAAGTGATATTTTCTTTCTTTTAACCATATACAGATGCAGTAACTAGACTCGACTAAAGAGGATTGAAACATAATCTGTGTCTTTAACTAAAACCTTTTTGTAATTGATGCAGTAACTAGACTCGACTAAAGAGGATTGAAACTAAAAGGCAAGAAATTTAGCCAAACAATTTAAGGAGGGATGCAGTAACTAGACTCGACTAAAGAGGATTGAAACTGAGGAAGTCATTGACCTTTGGCATTTCCTTGTTGCTCGATGCAGTAACTAGACTCGACTAAAGAGGATTGAAACCAGAAGCGGATGTTTGAGTGCAGCCATTTCCTGAGCACAGATGCAGTAACTAGACTCGACTAAAGAGGATTGAAACATAAGTACGGAAAGCAGCAAGTTGCAGTTGTCGACCGTGATGCAGTAACTAGACTCGACTAAAGAGGATTGAAACAACAGCAATACGCTGAAGGCAGTTCAGCTCGTTGGAGAGCTTGGATGCAGTAACTAGACTCGACTAAAGAGGATTGAAACGGATTTCCTGTGTCATGTGCCACTAAAAACTTTACCGATGCAGTAACTAGACTCGACTAAAGAGGATTGAAACTGTCTTATCATCATTATAAACTCCAGAATTTTTTAGATGCAGTAACTAGACTCGACTAAAGAGGATTGAAACTGGAGCAATTGTCATCATTATTATGACCAGGTGGCAGATGCAGTAACTAGACTCGACTAAAGAGGATTGAAACCTTTATTAATTGGCATTGCACGTTGTGGATATTGTGGCAGTAGGATGCAGTAACTAGACTCGACTAAAGAGGATTGAAACAGTATGGGGAAAAACAGGTTCAAACGCATATTTAAGATGCAGTAACTAGACTCGACTAAAGAGGATTGAAACCTTTATTAATTGGCATTGCACGTTGTGGATATTGTGGCAGTAGGATGCAGTAACTAGACTCGACTAAAGAGGATTGAAACATTCGACCACGTTCGCGCAGAAATTCGGAAAAAAGAGATGCAGTAACTAGACTCGACTAAAGAGGATTGAAACTGTTGAAATCATAGTTGACTCTTCATATATTTTTTTCGATGCAGTAATATGCGTAAAATATTTCTCGAGGAGATTGGTAGAAAATACTAGCAAAAAAAGAGAAGGCGTTCTATCGTAAATGTATGCTTTAGCAGGCAAATA
>NZ_SMAB01000023.1 GCF_004342885.1 Tepidibacillus fermentans | reverse complement strand
GCTTACGCTTAGTGTCCTCCTCATCCAGACAACAGAAATTCCGTTATCTGGATGAAGAGGTTATTTTTTCTCCCACAATAATTTTACTCATACAAAATTCATGATATAGACCTGTATGTTCTAACGCTGCTCCTAATCTTACGGTTTTCCATGAGTGCATTGGAATATAAAAAGTTTATGTTAAAAATTGGATTTCATAATGATGAAAATGGAAATTTGGATTTCCTTTCACCGTAATTTTTTTTCCTAATTCCCGTTCCAAACGATGAAGATTCTCTTGATTATTTCCTACTAGATGAGAAACAACATAGGGATGTGCCTCGATGAAAAAAGCATGAAAAGTGGAATGTTCTTGATAAGTTTTCATTTCCCGTTCAATTCTCTCTTTCATCACTTCTTCTGAAACGACTCGTCCGGTTCCTTCACAATAGGGGCAAGTTCGTAAGAGAATACTTCCTAAATTTTGTCTAATCTTTTTTCTTGTCATTTCTACCAACCCTAACTGAGTTAGTCCTAGGATATTCGATTTCGTTCGATCTTTTTTCATTTCCTCTTGTAAAATCTGTAAAACTTTTTCACGATGGTTTTCTTCTTTCATATCGATAAAATCAATGATTATAATCCCACCAATATCCCGCAATCGTAATTGTCTCGCTATTTCCACCGCTGCTTCAATATTTGTCTTTAAAACCGTATCCTCCAAATTGGAATGCCCAGTGAATTTCCCTGTATTGACATCAATGACCGTTAATGCTTCGGTTTGGTCAATCATCAGGTACCCTCCACTTTTTAACCATACTTTACGTTTTAAAGCCTTTTCAATTTCCCCTTGAATATGAAAAGCATCAAAAATATACTCCTTATCCGTATAGAGATAGAGTCGTTCAGTTAATTCGGGAGCAGAGAATTGAATCGCCTCCTTTATCCGACGAAAAGTAGGGCCATCATCAATGATAAACTGCTTCACCTCATCCGATAGTAAATCCCGAACTAATCTTGGAACTAATCCAAGATCTCGATAGATTAAAGAAGGTATGGTAATCGATTTGCTTTTCTCTTGGATGCGGGACCATTGGGTTCTCAAAAACTGTAAATCACGAAGTATATACTCTGCTTCTACTCCTTCTGCCACTGTTCGAATGATAATTCCTTCCTCTTCGCTTCGGATCGATTCACCGATCTCTTTTAGACGTAAACGTTCTTCCTCATTTGTAATTTTTCGTGAAACTCCTACATAATTCACCATCGGCATATAAACCAAATAGCGTCCAGGTAAAGAGATATGGGTCGTTACCCTTGGCCCTTTATTGCCAAAAGCCTCTTTTTTTACTTGCACTAAAATCTCTTGTCCTTGTCGTAAAATTTCCCGAATGTTTGGTTTCCAATCTTTATCATGGACTTCATATTCTTTCGGTGTAATCGCATCATCAATATATAAAAAGGCATTTTTTTCTGCGCCAATATCAACAAAAGCTGCTTGCATTCCAGGTAGAACATTGGCTACTTTCCCTACATAGATATTACCAACCAATTGGTCATCGATATTCCGTTCTACATGAAATTCAACCAGTCGCTCATCTTCAATCACTGCAGCCCTTGTCTCCTGATCGGCTACATGTACCACAATTTTCCTCATATGTTCCCCATCTTTCTCGTTCACTATATTTTTTTATTGTATCATATTTTTTCAACGATCCCTAACCTTAATCAGTTATTTTCCCGATTGGTTGGTAAAGATCCTTCTTTTGAAAGACGATGGAAAGTAGTTTTTCTTCAGGGAGGATCCGTAGAATCTGCCCCTGATTAGACAAAACATAAAAAAGATGATAGCGTTCCTTTTTTAAAAGATAAAGAGAATGTAAAACTGGGGTATCCTCTTTAACGATTAATGGCACGGCAGAAGTATTTCGTTTTGGTGAAGCTTGAGCCTTGCGAAGAAGAAATTGCCAAAAATAAAAGGGAACTTGCTTAACTTCGATCCAATTTTGATAAAGAAAAAAAATGGAGAGGACTATTCCATTCATATTCAATTTCCAGTGATTCCAATACCCTGTAGAATAAAAAAGTAAAAGAATGGCTAAGACAAAACTGATAAAGAGCGATATTGTAAGTGCCTTGCGAAAGGGGAAAATCAGGTAAAAAAACACCTTCATCAATTTTTCTCCATCAAGTGGGGAAATCGGTAATAAATTAAATAGACCAATCCAAAGATTCGCTTCCATAAAAAAAGTGGCCCATTCATTTGACCACATTTGTAGCCGTTCTAAGCCCATGGTTACTAAAATCATCATCAGATTCTGTAATGGTCCAGCAATCGCGACGACAAATTCCTCCAAGCGAGAATCATTAGGTTGTTCTACTTTCGCCATTCCGCCAAAAGGCAATAGTTGGATTTCGATAATTTTCCAACCATAACTTTTTGCAGTAAAAATATGTCCTAATTCATGAATAATGACAATACCAAATAAGGTAATGATCTCAATGAATTGCCCCGTTGCTATAGCTCCGATAACAATCAACCAAAAAAAAGGATTAATTTTGACCTTCAAAAGCAATCACATCCATGGGATTGAGATATTTTGACTGATCGCGGATGGCAAAATATAAGTTTTGATTGGCTGTTCCAATTGCTTGCCCAGGTTGAAGCCAATCATTTTCTTCCACCTGTAATTGATCTAACATCCCATATATACTTTCGATTCCGTTCTTATGACGAATAATGATGGTTTGTCCAAGGTTTTGCTCCTCACTGATTGAAACTACTAATCCTTGTTCGACGGAAACAATCGAATCTGGTTGACTAAGTTCAATGAGAATCCCTTGGCTAAATGGTTTTATTTTTTTTACTGGCTTTATAAATGGTTTTACAAATTTTTGCTCTTGTTCTTTTTGTTTTATTGAAAAAGTTGGAAGAATAGCAGGATTTCCACTAAATGTTTGTTGATACCATTCATATACACCTTTAAAGTTGAACTCTCTAGTCATAGATTCTTCTACCCACTGTCTCGCTACTTTTGTATAAGGATGATCGATTTGATATATAAAAAAAATAAGAACGATCAAAAGAAAAGCACTCAACCATTTGAATCCATTCATTTTACTTTCTTTATATTCTTCATGGCGGTCAAATCTGCGAGAGTTTTTTGGCATTTTATGTTTATGTACGCCCACAATTCTCACCCTTTCAGCTTGTCTCTTATCTAGTACAAAATATGACAAGCCTAAAGGTTTTAGAACAAATAATGGCTTGTATGAACGAGTCATACAAGCCTAATACTCATGTTTGAGCTTTTAAAATTGATTAACTATCAAACATTAATGTCTTTCGCCTCATCCCAATGTTTAGAATCAATCCTGCTGATATAAAGTTGGCCAAAACTGAGCTTCCCCCATAACTGACAAAAGGTAAAGGAATCCCTGTAATTGGCATAATACTAATCGTCATACCAATGTTTTCAAAAATCGTAAACACCCACATTCCAACTATACCAGCAGCAACATATGTCCCAAAGCGATCTTTCGATTCGATGCCAATTCGGACAACACGATAGATCAATAAGAAAAAGAGAAGTACGAGTAAACTCGATCCGATAAACCCAAGTTCCTCGGATAAAACGGAAAAAATAAAATCGGTATGTGCCTCAGGTACCCAGTTATACCTACCTTGCCTTCCCTGATGAAGCCCTACTCCTTTTAACATTCCTGAGCCAACAGCAATCAAAGATTGTGTAACTTGATAACCACTTCCTAAAGGATCAGAACTTGGATCAATAAATGATGTGAGTCGGTGCCATTGATATTCCTCAATAATTTTAAAAAAGATATCTTGTTTAAAATTGTACAAAAAGGCTAAAACCAATATTCCCAAAGATCCAATACCGCCTAAAATGGCAAAATGCCGAAACTTCACGCCATAGACTAACATCATGCTTAACGTAAGCGAAATAAAAACTAGCGCTGTTCCTAAGTCCGGCTGTAATAAAATGAGAAGTAATGGTGCACCAACAATCAAAAATATCGGATAGAGGTCAACAAATCGTTCAAATGGCCGCTCTCCCCGTTTGTTTAGATAATTGGCTAACGTAATAATCGTAATGATCTTCATTAATTCGGAAGGCTGAAATTTGACACTGCCAAATTCAAACCATCCAGTAATCCCCTTTGTTTTGCCTGCTACAAATAAAAGGACCAATAAAAGAAATAGGCCAATCCCATATAGCACATAAGTAAAATGGATTAATACCTCATAATCAATCAATAACATCACTATTAAAACAAAAAAGCCGATCCCATACCAAATGATCTGTTTCAGCGCAAACGAAGAGTCTGGTTTTGCACTTAATATTCCTAAATAACTAAAAATCCCTAAAGAAAAAATAATAAATATAATCCAATAATCGAGATACTTGAAGTATCGTTTTGAGAATTCCATGATTGATACCCTCCATCATGCGTATGCATACAAATATTATACCGTACCTGCTTTTCAAAAAAAAAGCAGAAACCTTGTAATAAAGGCCTGCTATTTTATCCCAAGTAGCTTTTTAAACTTATGCATAAAACCTTTCTTTTCTTCTAAATTCATTAATGGAACTGTATCGCCTAAAATTCGCCGTCCAATATTGCGGTAGGCGATTGCCGCTGTGGCTTCTGTATTCAGAGAAGTAGGTTCCCCTTTATTTGCTGCTTGAATGACGTATTCATCATCAGGTACAATACCGAGTAAATCAATCGCAAGAATGGACACAATTTCCTCAATATCCAGCATCTCACCTTTTTTTACCATTTGCGGTTTGATCCGATTAATAATCAACTTTGGCGAACTTACGTGTTTTTCTTTCTCGAGTAAACCAATCACTCGATCCGCATCACGAACGGCAGCAACCTCAGGAGTTGTAACCACAATCGCATGATCTGCACCGGCTACTGCGTTTTTGAAACCTTGTTCAATCCCAGCTGGACAATCAATCAAAACATATTCAAATTCCTTCTTCAACTCTGCGATTAAATCTCGCATTTGATGTGGTTGAACTGCATTCTTATCTTTCGTTTGCGCGGCAGGCAGCAGGTACAGTTCATCAAAACGTTTATCCTTAATCAATGCTTGTTTAAGACGACAGCGTCCTTCGATCACATCGACAAGATCATAAAGGATTCGATTCTCTAATCCCATGACAACATCAAGATTACGTAATCCTATATCTGTATCAACTAGACAAACTTTTTTTCCTGATAGAGCCAAAACTGTTCCAATATTTGCTGTCGTCGTTGTTTTCCCTACTCCACCTTTTCCAGAAGTAATTACAATCGCTTCTCCCATCTTTCCTAGCCTCCTATTTGAAAAGATGCCAACAAGTTCTCTCGTTTAGAGAGATGTTGAATCTGATCGAGTTCTATCTGATCACCTTTTACATAGGCAAATTCCTGTTTATTTCGATCCCCTTTCCATTTCTCTTGGGGATGACTTACAAGATGTCCAATTCTTAATTGAGTAGGTTCCATAATGGAAGCTGCTATTATCGAATCCATATTCCCATTTATTCCTGCATGGGCTACTCCTCTTAAAGCACCTAACACATAAATATCTCCCGTTGAGAATAAATTACCCCCGGGATTCACGTCACCGATAAAAAGAATACTCTCACTAAATTGATACACTTGACCTGAACGGATCGTTCCCGATACAACCTTAACATGGTTCGCACTCCAATTGTGATCTCTTAATTCGTCTTCAATTGCTTGAATCAATAGATTCCCCTTAATCTTAAAGATTTCACGAATCCGTTCCTCTTGATATAACGTCAATTTCCGGTTACCCGTTTTAATTGTAACTTTCATGATTGGACCTGTTAAGAAATGCTGATGGCTATGTTCTAGTTTTTCTCTTAACTCACGAATGAGTTCATCAAATGAACAATCATCACTTAGAAGGAACATTAGGCCATCTTTGGTCCCTTTGATGAGCACATTTTGTTTGTTCGTCATCGCCAAAGATCACCTCTAAGGTTTTATTCGCCATCATTTTTACTTTTTCCTTCTTTTTCGCTAAAAAAGTGAAGACCCATTTAAAAAATGGGTCTTAAGGTGTACTTGTTGGCGTTTGTTGGTTTACTGATGCCTCAGTGACATCGATTTGTTCTTGCTGTATATAAGCTTGAACGATAGCCCTTGCTACTGGACCAGCTGAACTTCCACCCGTTCCCCCATAAGGAATCAAAATCGCAAAGGCAATTTCAGGATCATCATAAGGCGCAAAACCAATAAAAACCGCATTATCATCTTTATTCCGATTAGCCGCCTGAGCTGTACCCGTTTTGGCTCCTACTTTAATGGGTATCCCTTTTAGCGCAGAATAAGCCGTACCTCCGGGTTGAGTAACTAAATACATTCCTTGTTTTACAGCTTGGATATATTGATCGGACATTGGTATTTTATTTAATACTTCAGGCTCATGATGATAAATTATTCTTCCACCTGTTCCCGATTGAGTCCCCTCTTCAATTGCTTGTACTAAATAAGGCTTCATTCGATAACCGTTATTGGCAATCGTGCTTACATATTGAGCCAATTGCATCACCGTAAAAGTATCATGTTGTCCGATTGAATGCTGAACATAGTTAGGCGCAGAAGAAGTAATCCCTGTTGTTTCCTCTGGAAGATCGATTCCTGTCTTTACACCTAAACCAAACATATGATCATAATAACGTTGCCGCTCTAACGTCTTTTCAATCCCATATTTTTGTTTCATTCGTAAGGCGATTTCTGCCATGAAAATATTACTTGATTTTTGCAGTGCCTTTTGAATATTTAATGAACCATAAACGTGACCATCGAAGTTCTTCATCACGATTGCACTGCCATCTGCTCTTCGATCGTATTGTAATCGCCCTGTATCCTGAATGATTGTACCAGTTGTGATAACTTTTTCTTGAAGACCTGTCAAAATGGTTAATGGCTTATACGTAGAACCAACAGGATGTCCACTTTGAATGGCATGATTCGGTTCATAATCACGGATTTGTTCATATAATTGTTGGCTAACAAGTCCATTCCAAATATTCAAATCATAACGCGGATAATTGGCTAGTGCCAATACTGCGCCCGTTTTGGGATTCATGACGACCGCCATTCCTACTTTTACATCCTTATATTTCGGCCGTAAAGCATTCACTTGGTCAGCTAATGCTTTTTCGACTGCATCTTGAAAGTTTTTGTTAATGGTTAGAATAAGGTTATTTCCTGGAACTGGAGCAACATAATCCTTTTGTCTTATCGCTTCATAAGAGCTATTTACCTCAACGAGAGAGTAACCGTCCTTCCCATGCAAAACACTTTCATATTGTTTTTCTAAACCTTGTTTCCCAATTCGGTCAGACGATTTATATCCTAATGCTTGATAATATTCCAATTCACCAGCAGGTATTTTTCGCGTATAACCAATGGTTTGTGCCATAAAATCCTTATACAGATAATTTCTCATCTGATCTGGAATTACCTCAACCCCTGGTAATTCTTCTTTGTGTTCTTCAATATAAGCTCTCGTCTTTTCATCCACATCTTCTAAAATCGTTCGCGGAATGTATTTCGAATCTTTATAAAAAGGACCAATATCCATGTTTTCTAATATTGTCTTTTTGACTTCTTCTTTCTTTTCACCAGGTTTAACCACCAAGTTTGCTAATGTTTCAGCAATTTGATCATAATCCTGTTTTTGTTGTTCGTTGATTTGAAAGGTAACGGTCCAAATCGTTTTATTATTCACCAGTACCTGATGGTTCGCATCTTTAATCAGTCCTCGAGGTGCAGTAATAGGAATACTTTTTTCACGGTAAGTATTCGCTAAAGTCTTGTAATTTTTGCCTTCTACCAATTGAACGAAGGATAGTCGAAAGATAATTCCTGCAAAAAATAAAAAAACGAGGAAAAAAAGTAGATTCATTCTTCGTATGGCGATGGGTTTTTTTGCTTTCTTTTTCATCGTTTTCACCCCAATCTAAACCTTATCTTCGATCATTTCCTCTTCAATTAAAAATTGAAATGGTTTAAAAATAAGAATAGCAAAAATTCCATTAACAATAACAGTAGGAATCATGACTTGAATAAAGGCCCACTTCAATGAAATATCAATGAGTTGAAATAATCGCAAAGTTCCAAAAGAGTATAATTCAAACAAAAAAATAGTCAATGTTTCAATCATGACGTATAAAGGGAAACTTCGCTGAAAATAAAGTGTTAACCAGCCGCTAAAATAACCAACCAAAGCCATTCCCATTAAGTTGATTCCGATCATCTTTCCGTAAACGACATCATACAAAAAACCAAAAATAAGCCCAATGAATAAACCTTTCTTTCTATCTTGAAAGATAGAAATGAAGACAATTAACACTAAAACAAAATGAGGAACAATGGTAACCAATGAGTAAAAATAATCGACGGACAAAAATTGAAAAACTGTTCCTTCTAAAATGAAAAGAAGAAAGAGGATGCTATAGGTCCAAAACTTTTGCATCTACTCCCCCTCCTTTACTCCTGTTTTTTGTACGACAAATACATCATCAATATGATATAAATTGGCTTCTGGTTTTACATAAGCTGTCTTGGTAAATCCATTTTCTCCTTCGTCTACACGAACGATCTTGCCAATTACAAGCCCATTTGGGAATGTACCACCTAAATTAGATGTTGTTACTAATTGACCAGGTTCTAATTTCACATCTAATTCGATTTTAGTTAATCTCAACTCATTTTTCGTTACATCGTAACCATCAATAACTCCATAAGCTTGGGGGTTGCTCTGAATCGCAGCAAAGATAAATCCACCATGCTCACTATCGGAAATTAATTGGACATTGGCTGAAAAGTTAGAGACATTATAAACCTTTCCAATCAATCCTTGTGTCGTAATGACAGCCATATCTTTTTGAATTCCATCTTTTAGTCCTTGATCAATCACCAGCATATTATTCCAACGTTCAGGAGATCTGGAAATGACTTTTGCCATTTTTAATTGGTATTGATTCATCGCTTTCTCTTTATAATCTAACATTTCTTTTAACTTTTGATTTTCAGCGCGTAATTGATTTAATTCAGCAATCACTTGCGAATATTGATGCAGACTACTTTTTAATGCTTTGTTTTCTTTGAAAATCAGCGAAAATTGGTACATATCTTGAAAGAAACCCGCTACAGCATTAGCGGGTTTATAAATAAAACCTTGAATCATAGATGTGGAATCTTTGACAAATTTTTCTGGCCATGTAAGTTCACGACTTCCTAGTGTGGTCCACACCAAGATAAAAAGAAGAATTAAACTAAATAAAAGGATAATCAGATGTTTGTTACTAAATAATTTTGAAAACAATTCGCACACCTACTCAATTTTATATTTATATATGTTTATTTTTTAGAACGTTTTCTAGATGATCTTTTTAACAAATGCATATGCTCTAATGCTTTTCCTGTACCAATCGCCACACAATCAAGGGCATTTTCTGCAACAATCACTGGCATACCTGTTTCTTGGCTTAAACGGCGATCAAGATTACGTAATAAAGCACCGCCACCTGTTAAGACAATTCCCCGATCCATAATATCGGCAGCTAATTCTGGTGGTGTTTTTTCTAGAGTAATTTTCACTGCATCAATAATGCTATTTACGGTATCAGATAGTGCTTCGGCAATTTCCGATGACGTGATGATTAATGTCTTTGGTAACCCGGTTATCAAGTCACGGCCTCGAATCTCCATCGATTCTTCTACCTCTGGTGCAATCGCTGATCCAATTTGGATTTTAATCTCTTCTGCCGTACGATCACCAATCATTAAATTATATTTTCTCTTTACATATTGAATAATCGATTCGTCGGCTTCGTCTCCTGCCAAACGGATCGAACGTGTACTTACGATACCGCCAAGAGAAATGACAGCAACTTCTGTTGTTCCACCACCGATATCTACAACCATGCTACCTGTTGGTTCCCAAACGGGAAGGTCTGCTCCAATTGCTGCAGCTAACGGTTCTTCAATGGTTTCTGCTTCTTTTGCACCTGCTAATTTGGTCGCATCAATAACCGCACGTTTTTCTACTTCGGTTATACCAGAAGGAACACAAACCATTACGTAAGGTTTGCTATGAAAAAAACTTTTCTTTTTCATAGCTTGATTAATAAAATAACGAATCATCGTTGCGGTTGTATCGAAATCTGCAATAACTCCATCCTTCATTGGTCTCCTTGCAACAATGCTACCAGGTGTACGACCAATCATCTGTTTTGCTGCATTACCAACCGCTTTGATTTCTCCCGTTTCGGTCATGATTGCAACTACAGAAGGTTCTCTAACAACAATCCCTTTGCCGATCACATATACAAGTGTATTCGCAGTGCCTAAATCTATTCCAATGTATCGTGAACCAAACATCGTATAAGTTCTCCCTTCCTGTTCAACAATGATGCAAATCTTTCTAAAGGTTTATCTTGTCACATCAAACAATTATAATCCTTTATTTCAATAAATTCATTAGTATTTTTTTATCCAATTAATCCCTTTTCTTTTAAAGAGGTGTATTTATCTTCGCCAATTATGACATGGTCTAATAAATCGATTCCTAAGATTTCTCCTGCTTGGTAAAGCCGTTTTGTTATTTCAATATCTTCACGACTTGGCGAGGGATCACCGCTCGGATGATTATGGGCAACAATCATCGCAGACGCACTTTTTTTAATCGCAGGTTTAAAAACTTCCCTCGGATGGACGATTGATGCGTTTAATGAACCAACACTGATCGTCTCTTTTGCAATAATATGATTCTTTGTATCTAACAAGATTGCAACAAAGTGCTCTTGTCGTAAAAATCTCATATCTTCACCTAAATATGCAAAAACATCTCTTGGTGAGCGAATCGTTTCTTTTTCAGTAGGTGTAGCTTTTACAATTCTTTTTCCAAATTCAATTGCCGCTTTAATTTCAATTGCTTTTGCTTTTCCTACTCCTTTTATCATCATCAGTTCTTCAATAGTAACGTCATATAGACTTTGTAATGTTTCAAATTTCGACAGAATTTTTGTAGCCAATTGAAGAACGGATTCATTGGTGCTTCCTGTTCTAAGGATGATGGCTAATAATTCACTACTACTTAATTGTTCTGCCCCATACTTCATTAAGCGTTCACGTGGACGTTCATCTAAAGGAACATCACGAACCATAATATTCTTCTTGTCCATCTTTTGCCTCCTATTTCCCCCATTGCATAAGTGGACACTAAGATGTATTAGATTTGCTTTTGGGCATGAAAATCATTTAATATCGAGATGTTGAATTGTTTAAACAAATCATATAATAAAGCTAAAGGTAGACCGACCACATTAAAATAATCGCCTTCGATTCGTTCAACTAAGATCGCTCCAATCCCTTGGATACCATAAGAGCCAGCTTTATCTAAGGGTTCATTTGTTGAAATATATGCGCGAATCTCTTCATCAGATAGTGCTCTCATTTTCACGTTTGTTTTTTGATGAGAGACGACTTTCCGTTTTGACTGACAATCGATGATGGCAATGCCACTATAAACAGTATGTGATCGTCCTTGAAGCATTTTCAACATGGTAAAAGCTTCCGATCGATTTTTGGGTTTTCCAAGAATTTGCTCATCCAAAACCACAATCGTATCTGCTCCAATTACAAGCCCTTCTTTATAAAATTGCGAAACATCTTCCGCTTTTCGTAAGGCTAATTCTTCTACAACTTGTGAAGGATGGAGGTTCTGACTCACTTCTTCACTGACTTGACTGGCATGAACGAAAAAAGGGACACCCACTAGTTCTAATAATTCTCTTCTCCTTGGTGATGAAGATGCCAGTATAAGAGTTTTTACATTATTTTTCATATCATCCCACCTAAAGTTTTCGATAAATCCAAAAAGCAAGAGCAAGACCAAGAATACTCGCTATGTTTAGTTTAACCTGAATGTTAAAATCATACTTCAAAATATTGAAATCTCCTTGAGGATGCCATACAATCTGCTGGGATTTTGCTAAGAAGGGTAAAGTATCGGCAAAGATTTCTCCAAGAAGGCTTCCAAGAATGAGCCCGATGACAAGTAGTAAAATGAGGATTGATGTTTGCTTTTTCTTCATATTTCCCGATTTCTCCCTATATTTCCTCAATATCTTGCAATTTTTTACATGTTATTTTCAGTTTAACAAAACAGATATAAGGTGACAAGCTTAAACTTTTGGATGTAGTAAAAAGTAGGTTTGTATTACTTACTTGTATACATGCTCCGTTGTACATGTATTTCTGTTGAATGAAAAGGATACATAAAAAAAGGGGGCTGACTTATACGGTCAGTCCCAAAACATATACAAGGTGAATGTTTTTATTTTCGATTGAATAATAATCTTGCTCCAGCAATTCCTGGTTTTGTCATTTCCTTTGGATCAAGGATCGTATCCAACTCTTTCTCAGTTAATACTCCTCTTTCTAAGCAGATTTCCCGAACAGGTCTTCCCGTCGTGATGGCTTCTTTCGCAATTTGTGAAGCTGTTTCATAACCTACATGTGGATTAATCGCTGTGATGATCCCTACACTATTTTCTACCAGTTGTTTACAACGTTCTGTATTTGCTGTAATTCCTTCTACGAGATACTTCGTAAAGACTTGGATTCCATTTTGCAAAATACTTAATGATTGAAGCAAATTAAACACTAAAACAGGCTCCATCACATTGAGTTCAAGTTGTCCAGCTTCAGAAGCTAATGAAATCGTATGATCATTGCCGATGACTTGAAAAGCAATCTGATTGATCACTTCTGCCATTACTGGATTTACTTTCCCTGGCATGATCGATGACCCTGGTTGACGAGGAGGTAGATTGATCTCATTAAACCCTGTTCGTGGTCCAGAAGCCATTAAACGGATGTCATTGGCGATTTTCGATAAATTAATCGCTAAAATCTTTAATGCCGAAGATACTTCGGTATAAGCATCTGTATTCTGGGTAGCATCCACTAGATTCGTCGCATTTTTCAACGGTAGTCCGGTTAATTCAGCCAAAGTTTGTACGACTAATTGAATATACTCAGGCATTGCATTTAATCCTGTCCCTACTGCCGTAGCCCCCATATTCACTTCGTCTAAATGTTGAATGGATTGCCCGACTCTGGTAATATCCCGACCAATTACTCTCGCATAAGCTCCAAATTCCTGACCTAAGCGAATCGGAACAGCATCTTGTAGATGCGTTCTTCCCATCTTAATAACATTGTCAAACTCTTGACTCTTTTTCTCAAATGCTTCTTTTAGTTGTTCAAGCACTGTTAATAAACCTTTTGATAAATTCAAAATGGCGATATGTATGGCAGTTGGGAAAGCATCATTGGTTGATTGGGCCATATTGACATGAGTATTGGGACTCACGATGGAGTAATCACCTTTTTCGCCACCTAAGATTTCAATGGCTCGATTGGCAATCACTTCGTTGGCATTCATATTAAATGATGTTCCTGCGCCGCCTTGAATCGAATCAACAATAAAATATTCATGTAATTTCCCTTCTATGACTTCATCTGCTGCTTGTATAATCGCTTCAGCTATCCTTGGATTTAAGGTGCCAACTTTTCGGTTGGCAATCGCCGCAGCTTTTTTTACATATCCAAATGCGCGAATCAATTCTTTATGTGGTGGATAACCTGTGATCGGAAAGTTCTCAACCGCACGCATCGTTTGAATACCATAATATGCATCTTTCGGGACCTCTTTTGTTCCTAATAGATCTTTTTCAATACGATATTCTGTCATAAGTTAATCTAGCTCCCTAATTGTTACTTTTTCCTTTTTTATTATCCCACCCATTTTCCAAGAATACAATGATTTCTTTTTCCAAAAGTTAGAACATTATTGTCCAAGTGTTTCATATGCTAATTCATATTTCATCAGGGAATCTTGAACATTCCATAAATATTGGGAACTTTGTGTCTTTTGATATTGCTGAAATGCAGTCATTGCATAATTCATTTGCTCAATCATCATGTTTACAGTTTGCTGCTCTTTTGCTTTTCCTTCTTTTCCTAATTTTTCTTGCACCACTTGTGCCTCAGTTAAAAATTGTTGATGATATTTCTGAATCTCTGTGTCATTTACCGTTATTTTTGCGTCTTTTAATAATGTGATTGAATGGTTGGCTAACCATTGCACCATTTGATCACCAATATTGATCCATGATAAAAAGGTTTGAAACGTTTCATTGCTCATATTTGCTTGGTATTCTTTAATCGTATATGGCTTGAGATAGGTCTGTTGACCTTCTGCTTTGAGTAACTCAACTAACACTTCTCCTTGTGCTTTATCTGGGGCAATTCCCACGAATACATGGTTAGGGTTTCCTTCTTTCACAATTGCTGCTTTTCCTGCTTTTTTGAATGTAGCGGCAGCAACTTCTGCACCATTTTTATCTGTAAACACGCCTGACTGAAGAAGATAGACCACTTTTTGCGGAATGACTACGCTAGCATTTGATCTAGGTTGCATGACATTCGTATTGGTGAGAACGGAATCTGTTCCCACCATCATCGGTGTGATAAAGAAGTGTAATAAAATAAAACCAAATAAAACCCCTGTGGCAATAGCACCGATGCCAACACCAATGGTCTTTATAATCTGATGATTGATCTGGTATTGCCCTTTTACTCTTTTATTTGATTTTATCTTTGGTCTGGATGTCGGTTTAGATGTCATTGTACGTCTATTCCTCTCATCCTCAGTTGAAAAGAACCATGAGATGATTCTAGGTTGTTTTCTCCGTGGTTTCCTTTGATAAAATTCTTCATTGATCTCAATTTCAGGATCCATTCTTTGTTCTTCTATCTGTTTCTTTTCCCGTTCAATTTGAATTTCATTCGCTTTACGAATTTCCATCTCGAGTGCGGTAATTGCTTCTTCCTGCTTGTTTGTGAGTTCTTGTTCTTGTTGTGATCCTTCTATCTCTCTTCGTTGCTCTTGATTGTTTATTCTAGCTTGTGACTTTTGATCGTTTGGCTGATTCAGCCTGATCGTTATTCTTGGCTTGTCCATCACAAATCAACCCCTTTGTCCTAATCTCTTAATTCATATATATGAATTCACGAGATTGATAGAACAAAAAATAATAAAAAAGCAGACTCAAAAAATCAAGTCTGCCTTTACTTTGCATTTATGTTGGATTATTTCGATTCGCAGGTTCATAGGTAGGAATCGGTTTAAGTCGTGGCAATTCTTTTTCAAGTTGAGGAAAATAATAAGTCTTATATACCATTTGTACCACAGGCGAATTCCCTGATACCGACCATTGCCAATTAGCGAGATGAAAGATTCGTGTGGATTGATAAATATCCTGAACGAAATTACGTAATTGATTATAATCTCCTCGTACAGTTAGGTTAATCTTTACCGTTTTTACACCAGAATCAGTGGTTTGACTTGGATTCCTATTGTTTTTTTTATCATTAGAGGAATCATTATGATTCATTTGCTTGTTTTCCTCATATTGCTGATGATCCTCAAAGTCTAAGGTAAGAATTTCGATTTTATTTTTCATCGCCACTTGATGAAAAAATTGTAAGATCTGCGCATTTCCGATTTCGGCAGGGAGGGCTTCTGCATATTTGGCGACATCATCGATTTTAGGTTCTCTTTTTATGCCCGTCATTTCTTGTTGAATTTTTTGTAGTAAACCTTGCTCTTTTGCAATTTCTTCGTTTAATCGCTTCAATTCTTTATTGAATCCTGCTGTCTTATAAAGATAAAATCCACCCATAAAGATAAAAAAGACGAAAATCAACAATAATGCTTTACGTCCTTCCGTCATTTTTTATCCCCTCCCAACAAGGTATTGATCATGTAGAGCGATTCCTGATTTATTTTCACATTCAATAACACTTGAAAACGTCCACTTGTTGATTGATTTTGGGCCTGTGCATTTACAAAATCTACTTGCTCAATCCATTCTAATTGATTCAATAATTGAAAATATTGACCAATCGATTCTAATGAAGAAAAATCGCCTACCATTTTAATGGTTCCATCATCAGACCAGTTCATTTGGATAATACGACCATCGCTAGGTAATCTTTTGCTTATTTCATCGACGATCGGAACCCAGTTGATATCTGCTGCTTTTAAGCGAGTATATTCTTTTTGATAGGTTTTAATGAATTGCGCAACTCGTTGTTCTTGATTTAACTGACTTTCTTTTGTTTCCCGTTCGCTTTTCAACAGTTGAAGTATGATTTTTTGTTTTTCTATTTGATTCGTCTTATACCAAATTTGAAAACCAACAAAAGCACTAAACAAGATAACGATGACACCTACGACAATAGCGATTTGAAAACGATATTTTTGCGTTGTAGGCACTTGAGGTAATAAATTAATTTCCACGGTTGGTCACCTCTCTACAAAGTGTGCCTATTCCTTTGTCATAGCCACTCAAATCTACAGACATTACTTTTGTAGATTTAGGTTGATAAATTAAAGGGTTTACCTCGATTTCCAATCTGTTTTGCAAATAAAGGTAAAAATTTTCATTCAACTTATGCTTTGACACGATCCAACAACTGTTAATCGCTTGGTCTCGGTTATTTAATGTATATTGGAAAAAATTCATCGCCCGTTCCATTTCATTTGCTAAGTCTAACACAAAAGATTGGTAGTATTCTTGAGATTGGATCCTCTCTAATAAAGCCTTGACATTGATTGTTCCCTCGATTAATGAGGGTTCTTCAGTAAAATCCATTTGGATATGACGGGTAAACCATAAAATTCCTCGGTCGAAGATATGTAAGTCAACACCATGATTCATGATCTCAGCAATAATCATCGGCTCCTCTTTTCGTTCTGGATAATTCGTTTTAAACAAGCGATATAAACTCGTAGCAGGAATATCGACACTTTTGACTTCTAGGCCAACATCGAGGAGTCCCTCAACAATCGGGTAGATCATCTGACCTGGTGCAGCAACTAAGACAACTTGACTTCCCTCTTCACCGTCATCTTTATAGATTGCTCCCTCTGTTTTTATTTTTACGATATCGACCACTGGTAATTCAAAAGGTAAGTGAATGGTATTGCCAATCTCATAGTGTATCATTTGTTTTAACTCTTTTTCTGGGAGATTGGGCATGACATGTTGACGAACGATGACATTGGATGTTGGAATCACAACATGAACTTGTTTAGCTTTGATTTTATATGGCTTTACTGTTTCTTTTAGAAACCGTTTCCAACTTTCCTTGTCGACATGACCTGCTTCATTCATCAGCTTATTCTCCAATGAAAAAGCCTGGTGAATCTCAACAATTCGCTCTTGATTTAAGGTTACTTCTATGAAGCGAATCATTTTTTCTTCAAAACAAATAGCAAGTTGCCTTTTATTTTTGTTCAGCCGAAACTTGAATCGATGAAACAATGTGGCCACCTCTCCTTCTTTCCCTATCTTTTTACTTTACGGCCCAACTTTCAATTGTCGTAGAATTATCTCCAAGAATCATGTCTGCAGGAAATAAGATCTCATCTGCAATCACACCGTCACGAATTTTAACGAGGTTCTGACCACTTAAATCATTATCCTTATAATCAAAAACAACGTGATTACTACCCAGGATCCAACCATCAATTTCGGCATGATGGCTGATCAACACACTCATATCATTCCATGCTGAATGACCGTTTCCATTACGAATATTGAGATAGTTGGAGCGATATTTACTATCCTTTATCGGTGAACGATCAATATTTGCTTGGGTATAAGAAAGATAGCCTTTCCCAATAAGAAGAATATTTGTTCCTTTCAGTTTGACAGCCGAATTACTGTTGTTCCCTGCTTTTGCTCCAATCATGATACCACCATCTGCTACGACAACAAAATCTTTTGGAAATGTAATCTCTACTCCTTCATCAACAATGAAGTCGCCTAGAACATGTAAATATCCATTCGTTTCCTGATAGATTCGATCGATTATTTCATCTTTATTTTCATTAGTTATATGAACATCTTTTCCGATACCTTGGATCGTTTTTAATTTTGGTGATAATACGTTAAGTACATTCTCAAATTCATTTCCATGATTATGGTTATAGCCAATTTTTTCCTCATGATTATTTAACGTTACACCAGAGAAAAATATCCCTACATTCGCTTCCGTTAGTTCCACTTGTTTCCATTTAGGAGTATCATTTGTGTCTTTTTGGTCATCTTTATCTTTTTGATCATCGAAAATGATTTGGTAAAAAGCTTTGTTTTGGTAGGAATTTAATCTTGCGCCATTAAAATGAACTCCTTTATCTCCTTCCCTATAAAGAAAATAATTTTTTGCATAAACATCCCCATGAATTGTAATATTGTTCACCAAATAGCCATTTGGTGCAGCATCGTTGATTTCAATTCCCAGATATAGATTATGATTCCCGCCTTGTTTTAATCCTCCTGCATTACTATCATCAACACTGTTAAACAATGTATATTGAAATAGCTTATTATTTTCTAATTCAGAAATGATATGTTTCGTGTTAAGCTTAAAAGATATTTCCGTCGTTGCTTCCAATTGATCACCTAATTTGGCAGTTCCAATGGAAACAATCTTTCCATCCGTTGTATTAGGATTGGGGACATAGAAGGTTATCGTAGGTTGATCAGATAGTGTTTTTGTTAATGGCATCGTTAACTGATCGGTTCCGTCTTCCTCGATTTTCTTTATTGCTTCTTTTACTCCTGCTTCAGCGGCATAATAAGATTGTTGTTTTAATTCTTGTCTTAATATATTTTGATGATGGACTGATGTAAGATAAATCAAACTCGTTCCTAATATTCCTACAACTATCGTTAATACCAGTACCATGACCAATGCTGATCCTCTTTCATTTCTCATAACTTGTAATGGAAACATGGTACTCCCCCTCCCCATTTTAGTTGCTTGTAGCAACCAGAGAATAAACCGTCGTTTCTATAGGAATCATCTTATCCGTTTGTAATGTAAGATGGACACCGATCTTCCCATCTTGGTTGATTTTAGTTACACGAAATTGATAGTTATTATCATCTACTTTTACATGATCAACCAATATTGTCACTGTAGTGTTATCATGATATTCAATCGATCTTGTTCCCTCTTTGAATTCAAATTCAACTTGTGCTCCTGTACTTTTCGTAATGATAACTTTTTTCGTCCCTTGCGAAGGAGCAGTTGGAATTAACGGTTGGATACTGATCTCTTTTGCTTCCCGAACTTGTTTTGAAAAAAATTGAATAAAAAAAACTGTTTCATCGGTTTGAAATGAGCCTTCGTTGATTTCTTGGTAAGAATCTAAAAATTGAAATTGAACAGTAGAGATTACGATGATAATCATGCTAAGGATCGCAACTACAGCTAGGAGCTCAACCAATGTCACACCTGTTTGATCGGAAAGCCGAATCATGGTTTTGGCCTCCTCGCTTCCGAGATGATAAACGTGATTTGTCGCTCCGGTTTCACTTCTTTCCAAAACACTTCGACTTTTATTTTCACAAAATCCACATCCGTATCACTAGTTTTCATGAGAATTAAATATTGATATGATCCATCAATGGTGTTGTTGTCGACAATATAGTAATTCTGATCATCTGCTAAGTAGGCCGGCCCTTGGGCTAAAACATAACCAGCTTTATCATAGGTCATTAACCAATTTTGATTTGTCTTTGCTTCTTCCATTTTCTGCTGTGCAATTGTCAACGCTTTGACTTTTCGCTGATCTTCGATGTAATTGGTGTATGCATGACCAATCAGTTGAAACATTGGGCCAACGATAATCGCTAAAATCGTAATCGCTGCTAATAACTCTATGAGTGTCATCCCATGTTCATTATTCGCTTTTCGTATTTTCATTGGGATGCCCCCTTTTTAAAAACATCTTAGTATAAACCTAAATACCATTCCCATATCTGATTTCCTAGGAAATAGGTAATCATAGTACCGATAAAAATAAATGGACCAAAAGGGATCATTTGCTTCCGTTTGATCATTCGAAGTAATAGCAAAAGTCCACCAATGATCGCTCCGATTCCTGTTGAGAGGAAAAGAGCTAGTAAGGTATTTTGCCATCCTAAGACCAAACCAATAAGAAAAAAGAGTTTGATATCCCCTCCGCCCATTCCACCTCGACTTATGATAGCAATAAGCAGTAACAATCCCCCGCCAATCAATGCTCCTAAGAGATAATGCAGGTAGGGTAAAGGATGGATGAATAGACGGAGGACAAGAAAAAATAGAATACCAGGATAAGTGATTTTATCAGGGATGATTTGATAGCGAATATCGCTTAATGTGACAACAATCATTACCATTGCAAACGGATAAGCGATATAAAGCTCTTTTGAAATTCCAAAAAAATAAGGAATTAGTAAAAAAATCACGAGAGTTAGGAATTCGCCAAAAGGATAAATGAGTGAGATCTTTGCCCCACAATAGCGACATTTTCCCCGTAAACCAAAATAACTGAAGATAGGAATAAGATCAATCGCAGCTAATCTGTGGTTACAAGCAGGACAATGGGAAGAGGGAAAGAGAATCGATTCATTCTTTGGTATGCGTAATGCGACTACATTGAGAAATGAGCCGATGAATAGGGATAAGAGTATATATAAGATCAATAATAATAGATTCATAGGATTATACCTCTAAAATGAGAAATTTCTTTTAAATAGCCCCCTCAAAATGAGGGGGATTAAACTGCTCTTTTAGCCGTCTGGTGTTGGTTATTCTGAAATGCCTACTTTATGATTTGTTGAATCGTAGGTCCATTGTTTTCCATCCTGTTGTGGAGTAGCTGGAAAGTCTTTGATAAATGGCCCACCATTCGCATTTGACATTAAGACAGCCACTATCTCACCAACCGTACTACCTGCTGGATACGACCCATTTATAACTTGGTATCTTTCAATAGCGTCATTAATAATCTGCAAATTGGCTGCATCTGATTTACTTTTACTGTCATCAATATTACTTAACACAGCAGGCACAGCCACCGCTGCTATAATCCCCAAGATAACGATAACTGCTAATAGCTCAATTAACGTCACACCACGTTGGTTAGATAACTGTTTTCTAAATAAACTTCTAGTCATCCTTCTCACCTCCCCCATTCTTTTTTTTATCTTTACTTTAAAATAATAATCTTTTTAGTGGCCTGTGAGGATCGCACTCTCGGCCACGTATTTTAAGGGAATATCTCTTCTAAATCATTTTCCGACCATGTCATAGATTCCAAACATTGGCATAATAACAGCAAGGATAATCGTACCGACAATCACTGCCATGAAGACGATCAATAATGGTTCGATTAAAGACTTCAATTGATCGGTCATCGTTTCGACATCGTTTTCATAGAATTCGGCCACTTTGTTCAACATTTCATCAATGGCTCCTGTTTCCTCACCAACTGCAATCATATGAGTAACAAGCGGGGGAAAGATCCCATTTTCTTTTAAAGGTTCATGTAAAGATTTCCCTTGACGTAGACTCTCTCTTGCTTCCCGAATCGGACGAGCTACTGCCTCATTCTCAACCACTTGGCTAGCCATTGTTAATGACTGTAGAATTGGTACTGCACTTTTTAATAAGGCACTTAGTGTACGTGCAAATCGTGCCATCGCCGCTTTTTGCGCCAGTTTGCCAAAAATGGGAAGCTTTAATTTCAGATAATCTAGCATATATCGCCCTTGATCCGTTTTTTTGAAAATCATTAATCCGACGGTTAATACAATAGTTAAAAACAAGATCACATACCAACCACCGACAATAAAGTTGCTAATCCCGATGATAATCCGCGTTGGTAGTGGTAATGTTGCACCATAATCGGCATACATTTTCACAAAGTTCGGTACGATCTTGATCAAAAGGAATATGGTAACCAATATGGCAAGAATACTAATGACAATCGGGTAGGTCATTGCCGATTTGACTTTTGATCTTGTCTTATGCTCCTTCTCAAAGAAGGTAGCCACACTCTCTAAGGTTTCATCCAAATTCCCAGCTGTTTCTCCTGCTCGGACCATATTGATAAAAATCGGAGGAAAAGCTTTTGGATGCTCTGCAAGTGTCGACGAAAAGGTTTCTCCATTTCGAAGACTATACTCAATCTGCTGAATCACTTTTCGAAATTGTTTATTTGTTGTCTGTTCACCAAGTATTCGAACGGAATCAACAATAGTGACACCAGATTTAATTAATGTTGCAAGTTGTCTTGTGAACACAACCAGTTCTTCAATCTTGACAATCTTGCCGAGTATAATCTCTTTCTGTAAAAAGGACATTTTATCCTGCTTGATATGTAATACATACATCCCTTGTTTCTTTAATTCCGCAATAGCAATCTCTTGTGAATTCCCTTCGATGGTCCCTTCTGTACGTATTCCTTTATTATCAATGGCTAAGTATTGAAAACGGGCCACCTTTGTCCACCCACTTTACGAACTTAAATGTAATATTGTCTTGCCGTATATTCATCGATTTTTCCTTGTTTTACTAATTGTTGAAGCGCCATTTCCATCGTTTGCATTCCAAAACTCTTTCCCGTTTGCATGACGGTTTGAATCTGATGAACTTTTTCCGAGCGAATGAGATTTGCAACAGCTGGAGTATTCACGAGAATCTCCATTGCTACCACACGACCTGATCCATCTATCATCGGTAATAATCGTTGCGAGATGACCCCCAGCAATACGGATGCCAATTGCAGGCGGATTTGTGGCTGTTGATGAGCAGGAAACACGTCGATAATTCGATCAATCGTATTCGCTGCTCCAGATGTATGTAATGTTGCTAAAACTAAATGTCCCGTTTCTGCTGCAGTAACAGCGGTTGAAATCGTTTCTAAATCCCTCATCTCACCGACAAGAATCACATCAGGGTCTTGTCGTAACGCCGCACGTAAAGCTGACGCAAAACTGGATGAATCAACTCCAATTTCCCGTTGATCAATCAGTGACTTCCCATGTCGATGTAAATATTCAATCGGATCTTCTAACGTAATGATATGTTTATGTTGAGTTTTGTTAATTAAATCAATCATGGCGGCAAGAGTAGTAGATTTACCACTTCCGGTTGGACCTGTTACAAGTACAAGCCCCTGTGGTTTTTCAACAAAAGAATGTACCACACTAGGTACTCCCAGATTTTCCAATGAAGGGATTTTTGTTGGAATGACGCGAATCGCTAGACTAACCGTTCCCCTTTGTTGGTATGCATTCACGCGAAAACGGGAGATGCCTGCTAGACCATAAGAAAAATCGATTTCTCCCTTTTGCAAAAAATTCTGATATTGTGACTCTGTTGTGATTGCTTTTAAATAATTGACCGTATCTTGGGGCGTTAATGGCGCTACTTCAAGCGGTGTTAGTTTCCCATGGATCCGGAAGGTAGGTTTTGCCCCTACGGTTAGGTGCAGATCAGAAGCATTCTTTTCAAAAGCCTCTTTCATCAATTGTTCGATTGTATACAAGTTTTCATCTCCTCAATCATTGGAGGTTGCTCGAACAACCTCTGAGATTGTCGTTAGACCTTGTTTGACTTTTTCAAGGCCGTCTTCAAACATTGTAACAAACCCTTTTTCTTTTAGATATTGACGATAAACAGAATCTGGTTGCTTTTCAATAACCATTTGTTTCAAACGATCATCTAATACTAATAATTCTTGTATGGCAATTCGGTCCTTGTATCCCGTTCGATTACATTTTGCACAGCCACTTCCTTTTCTGAGCTGTGGTAATTCGATTTGATATTCTTCGAGAATTTTTTTCTCTTCAATCGTCGGTTCATATGGAACTGCACAATCGATACAGATTCTACGAACTAGTCGCTGGCTAACAACACCTGTTAAAGCAGAAGAAATGAGAAACGGTTCAATTCCCATATCGATCAGTCTTGTAACAGTTGATACCGCATCATTGGTATGGATGGTACTTAGAACGAGATGTCCTGTTAAAGCAGCACGAATCGCGATTTCTGCTGTTTCCAAATCTCGAATTTCCCCAACCATAATGATGTTGGGATCTTGACGAAGAATTGCACGTAGTCCCCTTGCAAAGGTGAGACCTGTTTTTTCATTCACCTGAACTTGGTTAATACCTGTTAATCGATATTCTACGGGATCTTCTACCGTGATAATATTAACATCTTCTCGATTCAACTCATTTAATGCAGCATATAATGTAGATGATTTACCACTACCCGTTGGTCCTGTTATCAAGATAATACCATATGACTTACGAATCATTTGTCGAAACTTTTCTGCATTGGCTTTGGAAAAACCAATTTGTTCAATTTGTTTAATTGCCTGACTTAAATCTAAGATCCGTAAAACAATTTTCTCACCATAAACAGTTGGTAGCGTAGCAACCCTAATGTCAATCGATCGATAATCAACCTCTAGTTGAATTCTACCATCTTGGGGCAAACGTTTTTCTGCAATATTTAATTGTGCCATAATTTTTAACCTTGCTGTGACGATTCCTTGCATGTGTTTGGGTAAAACTTGTTCTGTACGAATTTGACCATCTACGCGAAATCGAACGCGCAATTCATTTTCTTGGGGATCAAAATGAATGTCACTTGCTCGTTGTTTCACCGCATTTTGAATGATTTGATTCACCATTCGGCTCACTGGCGCATCTTCTGATTGCAACTGTTCATCCATCTCTTCCTCTTTAGGAAGATTTTGCATAATCTCATTTACCGTTTCTTGAATTCCATAGTAGCGGTCAATCGCTCTAGATAATTCTTCCTTTGTGGCGATAACTGGGTGGATTTGAAAACCTGTCGTCATTCTTAAGTCTTCAATTGCATAATAATCTAAAGGGTCAGCCATTGCAACGAATAACCTATTTCCATTTTTCTTTAATGGAAGCACTTGATAATTGATCGCTAATTTCTCAGGAATCAGCTGAATAAGATTACGATCAATTGGATACCGGTAAAGGCTAACATAAGGGATGCCCAATTGAAATTCAAGGACCTCAATAATTTGTTGTTCGGATACATAACCTTTGGCAATCAGGATATCTCCTAGCCTTTTTTTTGATTTTTTTTGTTCATTAAGGGCTTCTTCAAGTTGAGATTGGGTAATAAATCCCGTTTCTACAAGCAGGTCACCAATACGCTTCCTCTTTTTCTTGGTAGGCATCATTTCCGTTGGAATATCTCCGTTTTTCAGCTCCTGATCTTGTATCGTTTGAGAATTATCCTTTTTCCCTTTATTTTCCATCTTAAAGCTCCCCTTATGAAATTCACTTGAACAAAAATAAGTCTATTATCATAAGTCTATCATACCATTTCTTACTTTTATAGAGAATGAAATATTTTTGAAAAATTGTTAATAATCAAATCTATTCATTGATTACATTAAAAAAAGTGACATACCTTACGAGTCACTTTTTTTGTGAAGAAATTTTCTTTTCCGATTATATCGTAGCTTATTTCTTTTCTTTCTCTTTCTTTTTTTCCTTCCAAAACTCAGCGAGTTGATAAGCAACCTTCCAAATATCTCCTGCTCCCATCGTCAAAATGAGATCATTCGGTTTTGTCACTCCTTTTAAGTATTCTAACACTTCTTCTTTAGTAGGGAAAAACTTTACATTCTCATTGCTATTCTTCTTAATTAATTCGACCAACTTCTTCGCATCAATACCTTCGATATGATGATCGCCTGCTGGAGAATAAATATTGGTAATAACAACTTCATCTGCTTCAGCAAAAGCACGACTAAATGCATCTAATAAGAAGAAAGTTCTTGTGTATCGTTGTGGTTGAAATACAGCAATAATCCGTTTTCCTGTTGCTTTTGCTGCATTGATTGTTGCTTGTATTTCAGTAGGATGGTGAGCATAATCGTCAATGACCATCATTTGCTGATACTCCCCAATGACTTGGAATCTTCTTTTCGCACCTGTGAATTCTTGTAATGCATTAGCGATTCCTGCAAAAGGAATTCCAGCCTCAAGACCAACAACCATTGCAGCTAAAGCATTTAATACATTATGTTTACCGGGTACAGATAATTGGACCCTTCCAAGAGTATTCCCACGATAGACTGCGGTAAAAGAAGAGATTCGATCGACAAATTGCAAATCCTTTGCCACCATATCTGCCCGAGAATCAAGACCAAAAGTAATGACTTTTCCTGTTAACTCAGGTAACATCTCCTGAATATAAGGATCATCATAGCCTAATACAGCAAAACCATCTGGTTTCACTTGTTGTAAGAAGCTATAGTAGGCTTTTTTCAGATTATCAAAATTACCATCATAGTTTTCTAAATGATCCGCTTCGATGTTCGTCACAACGCCAATGTAAGGATAATATTGTAAAAATGTACCATCACTTTCATCCGCTTCCGCAACCACATAATCCCCTTTTCCTGCTTTCGCATTACTTCCAATGTTCATTACTTCTCCACCAATCACAAAGGTAGGATCCAAATGATTTCTTTCCATCACCAATGCGATCATAGAAGAGGTCGTGGTTTTCCCATGAGCACCAGCTACGGCGATTCCTTTTTTCTCATTTAATAATCGAGCTAGCATTTCAGACCTGTGAATAAGGGGAATATTCCGTCGTTCTGCTTCCAATAATTCCACATTGTTTTTTGGGATATCGGTGGAAAAAACCACTAGATCCGCACCTGCAATGTTTGATTCTTGATGACCGATAAAAATATTAGCTCCCTTGGCACGTAGTTTATCCGTTAAGTCTTTTTGAGCGATATCTGAACCGCTTACTTGGTACCCCATATCAAGCATGACTCGTGCAATCGCACTCATTCCATAGCCACCTATCCCGATAAAATGAACTCGTTGTGACTTATTCACCTTATTCACCAACCTTCAACTCTTTTTATAATATTCGAAAATGTATTTCCTCACATCAGAAATCATGTATAAAGAACCAGTAATAATGACTAGGTCTTCCTTGCCCGCTTCGCGAATTGCAGTATTAACAGCCTCTTTCCAATTCGCATTTACTAGAACTTTTTTTGCTCCACCTATGGAATGAACAATCTCCGCTACTTCTTCTGCTTTCGCAGCTCGTGGAAACTCTGGTTCTGTAATGATAAGTGTATCAGCCAATGGTACTAAGGGTTGATAAAATCCTTGAATCGCTTTATCTTTTAGAATTCCCGTGACTAGAATGAGCCGTTTATATTCGAATAATTGAATCGCCTCTGCTAAACTTGTCGCTCCGTCCGGATTATGGGCGCCATCTAAAATAACTAGAGGTTCTTCTAAAATCTTTTCAAGTCTTCCAGGCCAGTTCGTATATTTCATTCCCGAATAAACGGAATCTTCCTCAATTTGAAAGGCATAAAATTGGCGGAGTACTTCAAGTGTCATTAAAGCAACGGCAGCATTTTTTACTTGGTGCGCCCCGATCAATGAAATTTCAATGTTTGGCATGGTCAAGAACACATCTTTAAAATCAAAATTACTTCCACTATAATCTATTTTATTTTTTACAACAGAAAATTGTTCACCAAACTGATAAATCGTTGCTCGTTTTGCTTTGGCCACTTCATGGATCACTGCTTTTGCTTCATCCTGTTCTACACCCGATACTACAGGTACACCTGACTTAATAATCCCTGCTTTCTCCCACGCGATCGATTTTAGATCATCCCCTAAATATTCCATATGATCATAGCCAATATTGGTAATGACCGATACAAGAGGATAAACGACATTCGTTGAATCTAGACGCCCACCTAATCCTGTTTCCCAAATAATAATATCAGGTTTAGAAATTTTCCCAAAATAGAGGATCGCAATCATGGTAACCACTTCAAATTCACTGGGGCCGCCTAATTCTGTTTGCTCCAGTTCCTTAGCAAGTGGAATCAATTGATTGACGATTTCAACCAAATCTTCCTCGGAAATATCCTCACCATTCACTTGGATTCGATTTGTAAAATCAATTAAATATGGGGATGTGAATGTCCCAACGGTATATCCATTTCTACGGAGAACTTGGCTGGTAAAACTTACAGTGGAACCTTTCCCATTCGTTCCGGCAACGTGGACAAACTTCAGATGTCGCTCTGGATGGCCGACTCGTTCTAGCATCCATTCCATTCGTTCAAGACCTGGTTTTATTCCTAATTTCTCACGGCCGTGAATCCAGTTAATCACTTCTTCTTTTGTTTTTACTTGAATATCACCCATTTTCCTCCACCCTCTTCATTATAGTATGATTTTAGAAAATCATAATGAACAGGAAACCACTCCTAAAAAAGCTTTTTTCTAACGATTATCCTTTTAATTCTTGAATTCTGGCAAGAACTTTTTCGCGTTTGTCAAGGTAATCCTTTTCTTTTTCTCTTTCTTTTGCTACCACATCGGCAGGAGCTTTTGAAACAAATCCTTGATTCGAAAGTTTCTTTTGAACTCGTTCTACTTCATAGTTAAGGGTTTCTAATTCTTTTTCTAATCGTTTCATTTCTTGTTCAATATCGATTAATCCTGCTAATGGAAGATAGATTTCTGCACCTGTCACTACAGCAGACATTGCTTTTTCTGGTGGTTGAATTGTTGTTGAAATTTCTAATCTTTCTGGATTGCAGAAACGCTCAATATAACGGATTCCTTTGTTTAAAACCAACTGATTCTCTTCATTGCTTGGTTTAATCATTAATTGAATGGTTTTGCTTAATGGCGCATTCACTTCCGCCCGAATGTTTCGTACTGAACGAATCACTTCCATTAATAAGGTCATCTCTTTTGCCGCTTGCTCATTGACAAATTCGTCACGATATTCAGGCCATTGTGCGATAGAAATACTTTCACCTTCATGAGGGAGATGTTGCCAGATCTCTTCAGTAATAAATGGCATATATGGGTGTAATAAACGTAATGTATGATCTAAAACATAGGTTAAGACGGATTTTGTTGTCTTTTTCGCTGTCTCATCATCGCCATACAATGATAGCTTAGACAATTCGATATACCAATCACAGAACTCATCCCAAATAAAGTGGGTCAAAATTCTTCCAGCCTCACCAAAATCATACTGTTCTAATAAACGAGTGACATCCTTGATTGTTTCATTCAATCGATGCAAAATCCATTGATCCGCAGTGGTTAAAGAACCACTTAGGTCCATATCTTCTACTTTAAAGTCACCTAAATTCATAATGGTAAAACGAGAAGCATTCCAAATCTTATTGGCAAAATTGCGTGCAGCTTCTACCCGTTCAAAATGGAATCGGAGATCTTGTCCAGGTGTACTACCTGTTGAAATCATGAAACGTAACGCATCGGCACCATATTGATCGATCACCTCAATCGGGTCAATCCCGTTTCCAAGCGATTTGGACATTTTCCTACCTTCACTATCTCTTACAAGACCATGAATATAAACTTCTTTAAACGGAATTTCGCCAGTGAACTCTAGAGCAGTGAAGATCATCCGAGCCACCCAGAAAAAGATGATATCATAACCCGTAACAAGCACATTGGTTGGATAGTATCGTTCAAGATCATCCGTCTGTTTTGGCCAACCCATTGTGGAAAATGGCCACAAAGCAGAACTAAACCAAGTATCGAGAACATCTTCATCTTGTTTCAAATGATGATGACCACAACTTGGGCAAGTGGTTGGATCGTCCATCGATACGATGGTCTCCCCACACTCTTCACAATACCATGCCGGGATTCGATGTCCCCACCAAAGTTGTCTCGATATACACCAGTCGCGAACATTTTCAATCCAATTGAGATAGATTTTTTCAAATCGTTCCGGTACAAAACGTACTCCATTCCCACTCTTTTGACGTTGTATGGCTTGTTTTGCAAGTGGCTTCATTTTTACAAACCATTGAGTAGAAAGATATGGTTCAATCACAGCCCCCGTACGTTCACTATGACCTACAGAGTGAAGATGTTCTTCAATTTTGAAGAGAACACCTTGGGCTTGTAAATCCTTGACGATTTGCTTACGGCACTCAAAACGGTCTAAACCTTGATACTTGCCAGCATTTTCATTCATCTTACCTGATTCATCCATGATAAGGATTCTTGGCAGGTTATGACGTTGTCCGATTTCAAAATCGTTAGGGTCGTGAGCAGGAGTAATCTTCACAGCACCACTACCAAAATCACGATCCACGTATTCATCTGCGATAATGGGGATTTCTCTACCTGTAATGGGTAGAACAACCGTTTTGCCGATCAAGTGCTGGTAACGCTCATCCTTTGGATGAACAGCAACAGCCGTATCCCCTAACATTGTCTCCGGACGAGTTGTAGCTACTACGATATAGCCACTTCCGTCTTTTAATGGATACTTCATATGATAGAGTGCACCCATGACTTCCTTATACTCAACTTCGATATCGGATAGCGCCGTTCTTGCTTCAGGGTCCCAGTTGATAATATATTCCCCACGATAAATGAGCCCTTTTTCATAAAGACTGACGAATACCTTCCGAACTGCCTTCGATAGTCCCTCATCAAGTGTGAAACGTTCACGAGAATAGTCGAGAGATAGACCTAATTTCCCCCACTGCTCATGGATACGATTGGCATACTTTTCTTTCCAATTCCAAGCTTGTTCGAGGAATTTTTCTCGACCCAGTTCATAACGATTAGTTCCTTCTTGACGTAATTTGGCTTCTACTTTCGCCTGTGTCGCAATTCCTGCATGGTCAGTTCCTGGTAACCAAAGGGTATCAAACCCTTGCATTCTTTTCATGCGAACAATGATATCTTGCAAGGTAAAGTCAAGGGCATGTCCAATATGGAGCATCCCTGTAACATTGGGTGGTGGGATTACTACAGAATAAGGTGGTTTCTCTAGATCTTTACCTGCCTGAAAGAGATCATGCTCCAGCCAAAATTGACTCCATTTTTTTTCTATATCTTTTGGATCATAAGTTGTAGGAATTTGCAATTCGAGATTTTCCGCCATTTCTTACTCCTCCATTCTTTTTAAAGTCTTTTTCATGTTGGATTTACACGTGTTTATTTAGATTTGTGTATTGTAAAAGCAGCGACTTTTGGGAGTGTACTTCTTACCTTCAGTTAATCAAAGAAATACACGGACAACAGGGTGCGTTACAATACACAAATCTCTTCACCATAGTTCCATTAATTAAAAAAACTCTTTTCATCTCAAAGGACGAAAAGAGTTCGCGGTACCACCTTTGTTCATGAGTGAGAAATACCTCATCATGCTCTTGAGCTGATAACGGAAAGAATCCGATCCATTCTACTATTATTACATTCAAATGGACAACTTCTGGGCGACCTTCAGTAATTTTACCTTAGGAAACCTTCCAGCCAAGGGTTTCCCTCTCTTAAAGGAAAGGATTACTTACTCCTCCCTATCATCGTTTTTATTCAAACCTGTTTTAGTGAACCTAGTATATTTATTATTATTCTAATCAGTATTCTGTCTAAAGTCAAATTCACCTAAGGTAACGTTTGTGTCAAGTTTTTGTGGGAGAAATTTTTTACAAATATATACAAATATATTATGTAAGCGTAATCGGTATTTGAGAGTTCCCCTAGGTAGAT
>NZ_SMAB01000022.1 GCF_004342885.1 Tepidibacillus fermentans | reverse complement strand
TCTACCTAGGGGAACTCTCAAATACCGATTACGCTTACATAATATATTTGTATATATTTGTAAAAAATTTCTCCCACAAAAACTTGACACAAACTTTTTATCAATCAAACTTTTCATTTCATCTAAGTTTTGGTAAAATAATATACAGAAAATTCATACTCTTAGAATAATTTACCTATAGGTTTATTTGTGCTACCATTAAGAATGCATCTTTAGAAAAAGGTGGCGCAATCATGAGAGTAATAGCGGGTAGTGCAAAAGGAAGAATTTTAAAAGCTGTGCCTGGTCAAAACACGAGACCAACTACAGATAAGGTAAAGGAATCGATCTTTAATATGATTGGTCCTTATTTTGATGGTGGAGTTGTTCTAGACCTTTTTGCCGGAACGGGAGGATTAGCAATTGAAGCTTTAAGTCGAGGAATGGAACATGGAGTATTGATTGATCACAACAAACAAAGTATTGAAACCATCCGTAAAAATGTAATCGCTACGAATATGAATCAGCGTGTGGAGATTTACCATAATGATGCATTTCGAGCATTAAAGATATTAAAAAAACGTGGGGCCTTATTCGACTTGGTATTTTTAGATCCACCTTATCGAATGAAAGTGTTAGAAGAGATTCTCTTTTTTTTAATTGATCAAAAACTATTAAATGATCAAGCACTCATTGTAACGGAACATGATGCAAAATATTCGTTTCAAAATTTAGAACAAATGAAGGAACTTGAATTAGTGAAAGATGTAACTTACGGAGATATCGGAATAACCATTTTTCGAAATAAATGATATGGAGGGCAAAAATGATACATGCAGTTTATCCGGGAAGCTTTGATCCAATCACATATGGACATTTAGATATCATCCAAAGAGGAGTAAAAATATTTGATAAGGTAACGGTTGCGGTTTTAATCAATCCAAGTAAAAACCCTTTGTTTACGGTTGAAGAAAGAATGGAATTGATTCGTCAAGCAACAAAACATATTCCACAAGTTGAAATCGATAGTTTTAACGGATTGCTTATCGATTATATGAAAAAGAAGAACGCGAATACAATTATTAAAGGATTACGTGCTGTTTCCGACTTTGAATATGAATTACAAATGGCATCCATTAATCGAAAACTTGATCCAACAATCGAGACGTTCTTTATGATGACGAATAATAAATATTCCTTTTTAAGCTCTAGCATCGTAAAGGAAGTAGCTAGACACCATGGGCAAGTAAATGACCTCGTTCCTGCTTGTGTAGAAGAAGCATTAAGGAAAAAATTTGCTGGTCATAAGGTTACATTCTAGAAAAATTAATCGCCTTTCCAATCAATCGTAAAAAAGCACCTACATCATTATTGTAGGTGCTTCTTTCTTTTCAATAAGTGAATGGCCAAGGATAGAGAGATTAAGACGACAAAAATCCATAAGAAGTAATATCCGATATTTTGAAAAATCGACAATGGATTAAAAGTCGATAGCTCTTGGGAAAACTGGTAAACGAATGTAGGTATAGCATTCATTGTTTCCGATATATGAAATGGGCGATAAAGAACTAGACTTAGAACAAAAGCAATAATCGAATGAAAAATTCTAGCGATAAAAAAAGGTTTGTAGCGAATATCCGTTTTTTGTAAAATTGCTGCGATTTGACCATGAACGGAAATTCCACTCCAAGCAGAAATTGAACTCACGATCGCTAATTTTTCAATGAGTGGGGTATAGATTCCTGATTCGCTCACAGTTTTTGCCCCTAATGTAACTTCAAAGAAACCATAGATGATGGATTGAGCTAAATCTTTTGATATCCCTAGTGGAGTTAATATAAAATGAAGCATACTGATGATTAGACCCGTTACTCCAATCTGTGTCAATATAGATAACACTACAGAGAAAACAATGATAAATCCACCAATCATCAGTATTGTTTGAATCGATGACATCACGGCATCTCCTAATAATTTGCCAAATTTTCTTCCGTCTGCAATTCTGGCTCGATGCATCGCTCGGAAAGCTCTGATGATAATATGATCTTCGTTCCTATTTAGTCTTGATCTTCGTGATGATGATTCTGGATTATTTTTTTCATAAAATCTCATGAGTAAACCTACAATGAGGCTTGACGTATAATGGACAATCGCTAGAAAGATCCCTAATTCGACTTGATGAAAAAAGCCAACTGCGATTGCACCAAATAAAAAGAGGGGGTCAGATGTACTGGTAAAGGCGACAAGTCTTTCCCCTTCTACGCGAGAAACCATCTTTTGTTCTCGTAAACGGGTTGTTAATTTTGCACCCATTGGATACCCTGAAGCAAACCCCATCGCTAATACGAATGCACCAACTCCTGGAACATTAAATAAAGGTTTCATTAATGGCTCTAGTAATTCTCCCATAAAATGAACCACACCAAAAGCAAGTAAGATCTCAGAGAAAATAAAAAAAGGTAAAAGTGCAGGAAAGATAATTTCCCACCATATTTTTAAACCTTGCAAAGAGGCTTGAAAAGCAGCATCAGGATAGGTAATAATGGCAATCGCTAAGGATGTGGTTAATAACCCAGCAATAACTGTGATAAAATGAGAGCTTTTTATTATTTTCATAGGCTACCTCCATTCCCATTCCTAAAAACATATTTACGTGATGATTGTCCTGTTTAGAACAATGAGCTATATTTAAATAGAGAAGAATGGTCATGGATTATATTGGAAGACGGCGAATATGAATAGATTAGAGGTGATGACCATGAAACCTAAAATTGGCTTGGCACTTGGTTCAGGAGGAGCAAGAGGGTTAGCACATATTGGTGTTTTGCGAGTCCTTGAGGAGCATAATATTCCGATTGATTATATATCTGGGAGTAGTATGGGAAGTCTGGTCGGTGCATTATACGCAAATGGTAATGATTTGAATATGTTAGAAAAATTAGCGATTCATTTAAAAAGAAAGTATTGGGTCGATTTTTCTGTTTCAAAATTAGGTTTGGTATCAGGTGAAAAAATCAAAGAGCTTATACGAATCCTTACACACGGAAAGAATATTGAAGATTTATCGATTCCATTGGCGATAGTTGCGACAGATATTGAAAATGGGGAGCGGGTAGTATTTCGTGAAGGACCCATTTTTCAAGCGGTTCGTGCAAGTATCTCTATACCAGGAATATTCGTTCCTGAGACAGTAAATGGACGGATATTAGTAGATGGTGGGGTCATTGACCGTGTTCCCGTTCATGCGGTACGTGATATGGGGGCAGACTTTGTCATCGCTGTGGATGTTGGGCTATATGACTCAAAGATGAAGGTGAACTCGATTTTTGATGTGATCGCGCAAACGATTGATATTATGGAGAGACAAAATCTTTATCATCAAATTATTGCAGCGGATTATGTGATACGTCCTGAAGTTGGTCATAATAGCTCTATTTCTTTTACAAATATTGAAAATATTATTGCAGAAGGTTATCGAATTGCCAAAGAATCAATGAATGAAATTAAAAGTTTAATCCAGCAATGGGAGGATACACATGAATGATCTATTAAAGAAAAAATACTTGATTTTTAAAATGAAACGACTTCAATGGCTATTCCTTCTGCTTATTGTTTTGGGATACCTGTCTTTTTATATTCCTATTCCCTACTATATTGCTTCGCCTGGAGTTGCTGTAAAGTTAAGACCGATCATTACGGTTGAAAAAGGGTATCGGGAAAAAGGAGACTTTATGTTAACGACGATTCGTATGGGACAAGGAAATCTAGGATATTATATCTATTCTCGTTTCCTTCCTAACATTGAATATATCCCCAAAGAATATGTATTAAATCAAGATGAGGACCCTGAACAATATGAGAAACGGCAATTACAAGTCATGAAACAATCGCAAGATGACGCTATTATTGCTGCTTTTCAACAAGCGAATTTACCCATCGAAGTTAAACAAAAAGGAATATTGGTTGAGGGAATCGTGAGGGGAATGCCAGCAGAAAAAGTACTACAAGTTGGTGATGTGATCACGAAGGTGAATCAAAAACCTATCTATCAATTAAAGGATTTTTTGTCGATTTTAGAAGAGAAAAAAACGGGAGATAAAATATCGATTACCTTTTTACGAAATCGTTCAATGTTCACAAAGGAAGTTAAACTTGTATCGTTGACGAAAGAGAGTAATGAAACTGGTCAAAGAGTAGGCTTGGGTTTCTATCCAAGTCAGGAACAAGAAGTAATTCCAGCCAAAAAGGTGTCCTTTCATACGGAAGAGATCGGTGGACCTTCAGCTGGATTAATGTTTACATTAGAAATCATTAATCAACTGATACCAGAAGATTTGACCCGAGGGTATCAAATCGCGGGTACGGGAACGATTAGCCCTGATGGAATCGTTGGTCAAATTGGAGGGGCAAAGCTAAAAGTTCATGCAGCAGCTGAGGCAGGAGCCGAAATTTTTTTTGTTCCTAAAGATATTAAATCAACTGACACCAATCAAAAAGACGTAGAAAATGAGAATCGTAAATTAGCAAAACCAATGAAGATCGTTCCCGTTGCAAATGTGAATGAGGCGATTCAATTTTTAAAGCAATTGCCAAATAAAAACAAGACAACGACAAAAAAAGGTTTCACAGAAAATCATTTTATTATAATATAATCGGTTTTTGCTGAAATTCATTCAACCGGTAGTCTGGGTTTTTAAATCCTGTCTCATAAATTTGACTAGCCTGAATGTCAAGATCCAACATCGTACTTCTTATTTTGGATAGTTTACTAATTAAGGGAATGGATAATTCATCCTTGATTTGATTTAAATAAGATTTTCCTTTTTGGTTAAAACCAAGAAGTCGTATATATTGAGGACCTTTTTCTACATTGATAGCCTTCACTCGATCTTCCGTTAGATTGAGAAGTAAGTGTAAGAAGACTCGTTGTAATTTAGCCTGAGTATATCTTTTTGTTTTTACGATAGAGATCAATTCTTCAAAAGAAAAAGCTTGGTTGACGGATTCCTTTAAACGTGACTCTAATCCTTCAACCATCCCATGTATCTGTTTTAATTGTTCAATACTTTGATTCAATATAAGGATTTTTAATGTTTGGTAATAATTTTCCCAATATTGGAAGCGACGTTGAACGAAAGATTTATAAAACAGATTCTGTGATACTTTCGGAACATATTGGATGACTCTTTCGATTTCGTCATTGAATTGGATTGCTTTCCGAATGGCTGTCGCACTGGCAAATGTTTGGTTAGAAAAAATCTGTTCATGATATTGAGTCGATTTACGCTGAATGGTTAAGGCTATCATTCGTGAATGATGCTTTTTTATTTGCAGGAGATACTGTAATCCTAGAATATCATTTGGATTTAAAACGAAATCTTCTTTACCATTTTGCATTTCTTGTAAGGTTAGAGCGATCGCTTTTGGATAAGAATGACCCAATGATAAGTATCTTTTTAAAGTATTTTGAAAAGATACTGGCTCATTTAAAAGCAGATTTGCAATCTGATCTAACCTCTCTATGGAATTAGATTCGCTACCGAAGACGAGGTGACTCACCTTAAGATGGTTTAATAATGCAATAGCTCCAGAAGCAAACCAATTGGCTGACTGAGTCGCATAGATCACAGGTAACTCAATCACAAGATCAATGCCACTTTCAAGCGCCATTCTTGTTCTTGTCCATTTATCAAAGATTGCTGGTTCTCCTCGTTGTACAAATGGACCAGACATCACGGCAATGATTAGTTCCGCATTGGTTATTTTTTTTGCCTTTTGAAGATGATAGTAATGTCCATTATGAAACGGATTGTACTCCACAATCAGCCCAAGAATCGTCATAATCGTCCCCCTATCTTTATGGGTATTATAAACAAAGAAAGGATGATTGACAAACTTTTCATTTTTGAGATATAATTCATTTGTTGTCTATGAGGTGAAAGCTTTGAAAATAAAAACATGGGAACTTGATCGAAGAAAAGACGGACTTCGATTTGATTATGAGGAAAATCTAAGTCATCTTGTAAAAGAGATAGGAGACCTGAAAGGAATTTCACCGGTTAAAGTAACTGGAATTGCCTATGAGACAGGTGGTTTTTATAGGATTAAAGGCCATATTCAATGCGAAACTACATTGCAATGTTCAAGATGTCTAACTATTTTTGATTATCCCATTGATTTAGACTTTACGGAACTCTTTATCCCAGAAGGAATGGAAACGAAAATCGATCAAGAAAATGAGAATATTCATCATTTAACTTCTGATGAGATCGATGTTACTTCCATTGTGGAAGAGGTAGTTCTATTAGAAATCCCATATGTACCTATTTGTAATAAAGAATGTAAAGGATTATGCCCGGTATGTGGGAGTAATTTGAATGAACAACAATGTAATTGTGACACATCTAGAATTGATCCTCGTCTAGCTGATCTAACAAAATGGTTTGACTCAAATAAAAATTCGAAGTAAGCTAGTTACTATCCTAAATTGTGATATCAGTAGATTTCGTCAAGGAGGTGGGATTCATGGCAGTACCATTTAGAAGAACTTCTAAAACTCGTCGTGATATGCGTCGTACTCACTATAAATTATCTGTGCCAGGTATGGTTAAGTGCCCACAATGCGGTGAGTATAAATTAGCACATCGAGTTTGCAAAAATTGTGGCACATATAATGGAAGAGAAGTTATCAACAAATAAGAAAAAAGGTAGCAGGAACAATGGTTCTTGCTATTTTTTTTCTTGCACAAATTTTCTTTTTTTACTATACTATTAGTACCTGGTTTTAAAAATAGGTAATAATATAAGGTGGTGGTTAGCATCGCGCGGTTAACCAAGAAAAATAGGCAAGCAGCCCTCATACATACGTTAGAAGCGAATCCTTTTATTACCGATGAGGACTTAGCAAAAAAATTTGAAGTAAGTATACAGACGATTCGCTTAGATCGAATGGAGCTGGGTATACCTGAACTAAGAGAACGTATGAAAACGATGGCTGAAAAAACCTTTGATCATATCAAATCACTTAGATTAGATGAAGTGATCGGTGATGTCATTGATCTGGAATTAGATCATTATGGGATTTCGATATTAGAGATCAAAGAGGATCAAGTCTTTGAAAAAACAAAAATTGCTAGAGGACATTATATTTTTGCGCAAGCAAATTCATTAGCTGTTGCTTTGATTAATGAAGAAATCGCGTTAACAGCAAAAGCAGATATTCGTTTTTTGCGCCCTGTTTATCTACATGAACGGTTAATTGCAAAAGCGAAGGTGATTCAATCCAATCATGAGTTCAGTGAAATCGAAGTAAAAACTGCTGTTGGAAGTGAGACAGTCTTTAAAGGGACATTCATGATTTATCGTTCAAAGGAGTTAAGAGAATCGAAAAATAACTAGGAGGCAGAACATGAAGATTGCACTTGATGCAATGGGTGGAGATTTAGCACCAAAAAGTACAGTAGAAGGTGCAATAGAAGCTGCAAAAAAGTTTCCTGATATCCATCTCGTCCTTGTAGGAAACTCAGAAGAAATAAAAAACCATATGAAAGATCCTATACCTAGCAATATCACGATCCATCATGCGAGTGATGTCATTAAAACGGAAGATGAACCGGTTAAGGCCGTTAGAAGGAAGAAAGACTCTTCCTTAGTTGTTGCTTCACAGATGGTCAAAAATAAAGAAGTTGATGCTGTGATAACGGCTGGGAACACTGGAGCATTTATGGCAGCTGGTTTGCTTGTTGCCGGACGAATTCCTGGAATTGAACGTCCAGCCTTGGCTCCTGTCATTCCAACCACAGGAGTAAATGGAATACTCGTCCTAGATGTAGGTGCCAATATGGACCCAAAAGCAGAACATTTGGTTCAATATGCACTTATGGGAAAAATTTATGCCGAACAAGTATTAGGGATTGACAATCCACGTATTGGTCTTCTGAATGTGGGAACGGAAGAAACAAAAGGGAATGAATTGATGAAATCAACCTTTCCCTTACTAAAGGAGATGCCCATCAATTTTGTTGGAAATGTGGAAGCTAGGGAAGTACCTAATGGTGTATGCGATGTGTTGGTCACCGATGGTTTTTCTGGAAACGTATTATTGAAACTTACTGAAGGATTAGCGAGTTCCATCTTTGCAGTATTAAAAAAAGAATTTACAAAAAGCACGTTCACGAAACTTGCTTCACTATTGTTGAAACCAAGTTTGAAAAATCTTAAAAAACAAATGGACTACTCAGAAATTGGCGGAGCTCCTTTACTAGGAGTAAATGGAGCATTTATTAAAGCCCATGGATCATCCGATGCAAAAGCAATTATGAATGCAGTTCGTCAAGCAAGATTATTTCTTGTAAATGGGGTATTAGAAAAAATCGCAAATGCTATTGAACAAGAAAAATAGGGGGGAAGATCGTGGCCAATTATCCTGTTGGTATTATCGGAACAGGTGCATATGTACCTGAAAAGGTATTAACCAATTTTGACCTTGAAAAAATGGTTGATACTAGTGATGAATGGATTTCAACAAGAACGGGTATTAAGGAAAGAAGGATTGCCGCAAAAGAACAGGCTTCTTCTGATCTAGCATATGAAGCTGCAAAAAAAGCATTAGAAGATGCTAACCTTTCAGCAGAACAATTAGACTTGATTATTGTTGCAACCATTACACCTGACTCTGCCTTTCCATCTACAGCAAATATCCTTCAAGATCGTTTAGGTGCTACACATGCCGCAGCTTTTGATTTAGCAGCTGCTTGCTCTGGCTTCTTATATGGATTAGCTACAGGTGCTCAATTTATTCAAAATGGTACCTACCAACATGTATTGGTTGTAGGAGTCGAAATACTATCAAAGATTACCGATTGGACGGATCGAAATACTTGTGTGCTCTTTGGTGATGGGGCAGGTGCTGCAGTATTAGGACGCGTAGAAGAGGGATATGGTTTCATCTCCTTTGAATTGGGATCAGATGGTTCAGGAGGAAATCTGTTAAAACAACCTGCTGGTGGTTCAAGGATGCCTGCTTCTGAAGAAACTGTTCAACAAGGTTTACACTATATTCAGATGGCAGGTTCAGAAGTATTTAAATTTGCTGTAAAAACGATGGAACAAGCGTCATTGCGTGTCATTGAGAAAGCAGGAATGACAAAGGAAGAGATTGATTTTCTTGTACCTCATCAAGCGAACTTACGGATCATTGATTATGCGCGGGAAAGGTTAGGTTTAGACAAAAGTAAGGTAGTTGTCAATTTAGATCGTTATGGCAATATGTCTTCAGCCTCGATTCCTGTTGCGTTAGATGAGGCCATTCGGGAAAAAAGGATTCAAAATGGCGATCATGTTCTGCTTGTCGGATTTGGTGGGGGTTTAACTTGGGGTGCAGTACTTTTAAAATGGTATAGTCAAAAATAAGGGGATGAAGAGGATGAAAACTGCAATATTATTCCCTGGACAAGGATCCCAATTTGTAGGAATGGGTTATCAATTCTATCAGGAATTCGAAGAAGCAAGAGAAATATATAAACAGGCGGATGATATTTTAGATTTTCCCTTATCGAAGCTCTGCTTCGAAGGGCCTGAAGAACAATTAAGAATTACCATGTACACTCAGCCAGCTATTTACGTAACGAGCCTAGCCATCTGGTCGGTTGTAAAAAAACTAGGTATTTTGCCGGATTTCATGGCGGGTCATAGTTTAGGAGAGTATACCGCACTTACTGCAGCAGAAAGTATCCCTTATGAAGAGGCGTTAAGACTAGTAGAAAAACGAGGACTCTTTATGGAAGAGGCTGTTCCACATGGAGAAGGGACAATGGCAGCGGTAATGGGTATAGATCGGAAAGGTTTAGAGAAGGTTTGCCGTCAAGTAACGGAAGAGGGTAATGTGGTTGAATTAGCGAATATTAATTCTCCAGGTCAAATTGTGATCTCTGGTACGAAACTAGGGGTAGAACTTGCAGCCCAAAGAGCGAAGGAACTAGGGGCTAGGAGAATCATTCCCCTGTCTGTAAGTGGTCCATTTCATTCTCGTTTAATGAAACCAGCAAGGGATCGATTGCAACCGCTTGTTACAAAACTGCAGATACAGGAAGGAAGAACTCCAGTTGTCATGAATGTCACAGGTCGGTCAGAAACAGAACCTATGCGAATGAAATCGAATCTTATTGAACAAGTGGTATCTCCTGTTCTTTGGACAGATAGTATTGAATGGATGATTGCTCAAGGAGTAGATACGTTTATTGAGGTAGGGCCTTCTAAGGTATTATCAGGTCTAGTAAAGAAAATCAATCGAACGGTTACAACTTATTCAATTGAAGATCTAGACTCATTTTACCAGTTTCAGAAGGAATGGAGTTGAATAGAATGCTTTCTGGAAAAGTGGCAATTGTAACTGGAGGATCAAAAGGAATTGGAAAAGAGATCGCGTTAACATTGGCAGAGGCTGGGGCAAACATTGTCCTCAATTATAACCAAAGCCAACAAGCAGCGGAAGAAGTTATGAGTCAAATTAAAGCTTTTGGTCGAGAGTGTCTTCTCATACAAGCAGATGTTTCCAAAAGCGAAGAGGTCCAGTCACTCATTGATACAACATTAGAACATTTCGGTAAAATTGACATTTTAGTGAATAATGCCGGAATTACCAAGGATAATTTAATCATGAGGATGAAAGAAGAAGATTGGGATCAGGTGATTGATACCAATCTAAAAAGTGTTTTTCTAACAAGTAAAGCTGTTAGTAGGACCATGATGAAACAACGTTCAGGAAAAATCGTCAATATTACCTCTGTCGTTGGCATTTTAGGAAATGTGGGACAAGCGAATTATGTTTCCGCAAAAGCGGGTGTGATTGGTCTTACCAAAACGCTAGCCCGCGAGTTTGCGTCAAGGAACATTACTGTAAATGCCATTGCACCAGGTTTTATTGAAACAGACATGACGGCGAAACTATCTCCTGAGATTCAAGAAAGCTTACTAACACAAATTCCATTAGCCCGCTTTGGAAAACCAAAAGACGTAGCAAAAGTAGTCAAATTCCTTGTTTCAGAAGATGCGGATTACATAACAGGGCAAATTATTCATGTTGATGGTGGTATGGTAATGTAATTCTTTTCTTGTACTAGTTTTTTATGGATGATTTTCGTATAATACGAGGGAGGAGGTGACGTGTAATGGCAGACATTTTTGATCGTGTAAAAAAGATTGTTGTTGACCGTCTTGGGGTTGATGAGGAAGAGGTTACATTAGATGCTAGATTCAAAGAAGATCTAGGCGCTGATTCTTTGGATATCGTAGAATTAGTAATGGAATTAGAAGATGAATTTGAACTTGAGATTTCTGATGAAGATGCAGAAAAAATCTCCAAAGTAGGGGAAGTTGTTGACTATATTAAAGCTCATCAGTAATCATGAAAGTGTCCAAAGTCCCGTTATTTCGGGACTTTCTCTTCAATTATATTTCTTAAAAATGAATGATCATCTCCATTAATGATTCGGGAAAATTTATCAAATAGATATTTTTTTAACTTTTTTAGGGGTGTGACTATGAAGAATAGAGTTGTTGTTACAGGATTAGGAGTTATCTCGCCAGTAGGGAATCATTTGAATGAATTTTGGAATGCTTTGTTGGAAGGAAAATCGGGAATCGATTATATTACTCAATTTGATACAACTGAATTTCCTGTGAAGATTGCAGGGGAAGTGAAGAACTTCAATCCGGAAGATTGGGTTGATAAAAAAGAAGCAAAAAGAATGGATCGATTTACCCTTTTTGCCATTGCTGCAGCAAAGATGGCATTAGCGGATTCAGGACTTGAGATAAATGAGAATAATGCAGATCGTATCGGAGTATATATTGGTTCTGGTATTGGAGGCCTTAAAACCATTGAGGAACAACACAAGGTATTATTAGATAAAGGACCTAAACGAATTTCGCCATTTTTTATTCCAATGTTAATAAGCAATATGGCTTCAGGCCAAGTCTCCATTTTACTTGGTGCAAAAGGTCCAAATAGCGCTCCAGTTTCTGCATGTGCAACAGGAACTCATGCAATTGGTGATGCGTTTGAAATCATCCGTCGTGGCGATGCCAATGTCATGATTGCTGGTGGAACAGAAGCAACGATTACACCTTTAGCGGTAGCAGGATTTTCTTCAATGAAAGCATTATCCACTCGAAATGAAGAACCACAAAAGGCGAGTCGACCTTTTGATAAAGATCGAGATGGATTTGTGATGAGTGAAGGGGCAGGTGTATTAATTCTAGAGTCTTTGGAACACGCTAAGAAACGAGGAGCAAAAATCTATGCCGAGGTTATCGGTTATGGAGCCACAGGAGATGCTTATCATTTGACGAGCCCTGCTCCAAATGGTGAAGGAGCCGCTAAAGCAATGAAAATGGCGATACAAAAAGCAGGAATTCAACCTGAAGATGTGGATTATATTAATGCTCATGGTACATCAACAGAGTTAAATGACAAATTTGAAACAATGGCGATTAAAACTACATTTGGAGATCATGCGTATCGTTTAGCGGTTAGTTCAACCAAATCCGTAACAGGTCACCTTTTGGGAGCGGCTGGAGCAGTAGAAGGAATTATTATTGCTTTGGCATTAAAAAATGGAGAAATTCCTCCGACAATCAATCTTGAAGCAAAAGATCCTGAATGTGATTTGGATTATGTACCGAATCAATTTCGGAAACAAAATATTCGGATTGCATTATCCAATTCTTTGGGATTTGGTGGACATAATGCTACAATAGTGATGAAAAAGTTTGAAGATTAGTAAAAACTTGGTGGTGAATGAAGTGGCAATTGATTTTTCTCTGTTTCAAAAGAATTTAGGTATTCAATTTCATAATGTGAATCTTTTGAAGCAGGCTTTTACCCATTCATCTTATGTGAATGAACATCGAAACCGACTTTTAAAAGATAATGAGCGGTTGGAATATTTAGGTGATGCAGTTTTAGAATTAACGGTATCCGATTACATCTTTCATATGTTTCCACATATGAAGGAGGGGCAGATGACAAAACTTCGTGCAGCGATCGTTTGTGAACCTTCATTGGTTGAATTTGCTGAGTCTTTGAATTTTGGCAATTATATTCTGTTAGGAAAAGGTGAAGAAATCACTGGAGGAAGACAACGTCCTGCCCTTCTAGCAGATGTATTTGAGGCTTTTATAGGGGCATTATATCTTGATCAAGGCTTGGATACCGTTCGTCATTTTTTAGCAAAATATGTTTTCCCAAAAGTCGATCATGGTGACTTTTTTCAGATCCATGATTATAAGAGCCAATTACAAGAGTACGTACAACATCAGAATCTTGGCCATATCAGCTATGAAATTGTTAGTGAAACTGGCCCTGCTCATGATCGTGAATTTCAATCCGAAGTAAAGATTGATGACAAAACTTATGGCCATGGAATTGGAAAAAGTAAAAAGGAAGCGGAACAACGGGCCGCGAATCAAGCTTTAATTCAATTAGGTGTTCATATAAATACTCATACAAATAAAGAATAAAGCCTCAAGTTAGGAAATTGAGGCTTTTTCTTTATCCATCAAGAATTTCGCTAAGGGTTGTGATAAAATAAAAGAATGGAATAAGAACACATGTAAAGGATTGTTTATTCTAAAAAAATGGTACTTTCAAGGTTTTCTTAAGGAGAGGAATTTATGTACCTTAAAAGCATTGAGCTCTTTGGCTTTAAATCATTTGCAGATCGAACTGAATTAGAATTTGTACCAGGAATCACAGCTGTAGTTGGGCCAAATGGAAGTGGAAAAAGTAATATTACTGATGCGATCCGCTGGGTTTTGGGTGAACAAAGTGCAAAAACCCTTCGAGGAACGAAAATGGAAGATATTATTTTTGCTGGAAGCGATACAAGAAAACCTGTGAACTATAGCGAAGTTTCAATTACTTTGAATAATATGGATCGTTCACTAAAAGTAGATTTTTCTGAAGTAACAGTAACGAGAAGAGTCTACCGTTCAGGTGAAAGTGAATATTTTATTAATAAGCAGCCATGTCGTCTTAAAGACATCACGGATTTATTTATGGATACAGGTTTAGGACGTGAGGCTTTTTCTATTATTGGACAAGGTCGTATTGAGGAAATAATCACCTCCAAACCAGAAGAACGACGTGGGATTTTTGAAGAAGCAGCTGGAATTGTAAAATATAAAACGAGGAAAAAAGAGGCACAAAAAAAAATAAAGGAAACAGAACAAAATTTACTACGTATCGATGATTTAATTATCGAATTGGAGGACCAACTTGAACCATTAGAAAATCAAGCTACTGTTGCAAAACAGTATAAAGAGCTAACGGAAAAATTAAAGGAAAAAAATATTCAAGTCTATGTACATGATATTACAAAGCTTCATCAAGAATGGCAAGAAACAGAAGTGCTAAAAAAACAAATAGCCAAAGACCATCTGGAACTTAGTTCAAAGTTAAGTCAATTCAATGCAATCATTGAAGAAAAACGTTGGTTAGCAGGGCAAATGGAAAAGGAAATTGAAGAACTGCACCAAAGATTATTGCAAGTAAGTGAAGAGGTTGAAAAAACTGAGGGGAAACGTGAAGTACTACGGGAAAGAAGTAAAAACCAAAAAATACTCCAAACGCAAACCATGCAAAATATAAAAAACCTCCAAATAAAAAAGATGGAGATATTGACTCAATTACAAGCACAACAGCAACGTTTAGAAGAAGTAAATCGAGAAATCGAACGATTCAATCAAAGCTTACTACATGAACAAGAATCCTTGAAACAAATCTTAAACAACCATCATGAGCAGGTTGAGCTTTTGAAAGAAGACTATTTTGAGCTATTAAATCTCATGGCTTCTCTTCGCAACGAATTAAGACATCTACAAAGTACGAAAGATAGTCTTCAATACCGACTAGAAAAATTGCAATCTGAGCTTCATTTGCTTGAGAAAGAAGATGTACAAGCTCTTAATAAAAAAGAAAATGCCGAAAAAGAAATCGATTTTGTAACAAAAGAGATTGAAAGATTGCGCCAAGAATATCAAGAAACGATACATCATCAACGAACAGTTGCAGAGCAATTGGCGACTCAACAAAAGGAAATTCAACAATTCCAACAAAAGTTAGAATCATTACGCTCTAGAAAAGAAGTATTAATGGAAATGCAAGCTGATTTTGCAGGGTTTCAACATGGAGTAAGGGAAATCCTAAAATTAAGAGAAAAAGGACAAATGAATGGGATTCATGGAGCGATTGCAGAGCTTCTACATGTTCCTCAAAAATATGAAAATGCGATTGAAGTTGTTTTAGGGGCAGCGTTGCAGTTTATCGTTGTTGATCATGAATCGACAGGTAGAAAAGCAATTAACTATTTAAAAGAAAAAAAATTAGGTAGAGCTACTTTTCTACCATTAAATGTAATGAAAGGAAAGAGAATTAATCTCTCCGATATAAAGAAATTAGAATCAGTGAAGGGTTTTATTGGCGTTGCTGTCGATCTGATTCAAACAGAATCACAATATGAGTCTATTATGGAGTATTTATTAGGGCAAATCGTGGTAGCTAGTGATCTAAAAACAGCTGGAGAAATCGCTCGAATGATGAACTATCACTATCGCGTCGTTACCTTGGATGGAGATGTGGTGAATACTGGGGGCTCGATGACTGGAGGAAGTATTCAAAAAAAGAACGCAAATCTTTTAAGCCGGCAGCGAGAAATTGAAGAATTAGAGACGCAGATCAAAACGATTCAACAGGATCTCTCTAAAAATATCGTCTTATTGGAAAAAATTAAATTGGAAGGACAATCGATCCAAGATAAACTAGAATCCATTCGTTCGGATGGAGAGCAGTATCGCATAAAAGAACAAGAATTAAAAACGAAATGGAGTCAATATTCCTACGAATTAAAAAATATTGATGATCGTAAAAATATTTTGTTACAAGAAATAGAGGACGCAAAAACAGAATGGAATCAGTTGGTAATGAAAGAAGAACAAATGAAACAAGACCTAGAGGCTCATTCGCAACAAGAAAAAGAACTGAAACAGAAAATTGAGATAGCAGAATCGATTCGTCAACAAGATGAATCAACCAAAGATGAAGCAAACCAAAAAATCACACAATTAAAGATTGAGTTAGCTCGTTTGCAACAACAAAGAGATGGTACTATCCATCTTGTGGAACGACTTCAAGCGGATCATTACGAAGTGATTCAATCCATCGAACAAAATCAACAGATTTTGATCGATTTAGAAGAAGGCCTGATTCATGACCAAGAACAAGAAGATTTGATGACACAAGCAATCCAACAACTTCGCACTCACAAAGAAGAGAATCAAAAGATACTGAATGATAAGCGAAAGAATCGCGTTAAGGCTCTGCAAGAGATTGAATCCGAGGAAATCCAATCAAAAGAAATTCGGAAGCAACTGAAAATCGTGGAAAATCAACTTCATCAAGTAGAAGTGAAATTAAGTCGACTTGACGTGGGATTAGAGAATTTACTTTCACAACTTGCTATGGAGTATGAAATGAGTTATGAATGGGCGAAAGACCACATTCCACATGTGAAGAACATTGATCAAGTGAAGATAGAAGTAAAAGAATTAAAAGACAAACTTCAACGGTTAGGAGAAGTAAATCTTGGTGCAATCGAAGAGTTTGAACGCATTTCGGAACGATATCGTTTCTTAACTTCTCAGAAACAAGACTTAGTAGAAGCCAAACAGACGCTTTACCAAGTAATTGCTGAAATGGATCAAGAAATGAACAAACGATTTAAAGAACATTTTGATTCGATCAGAGAACAATTTCAAATCATCTTTGCAAAATTGTTTGGGGGTGGTCGGGCAGATTTACTCCTCACCGATCCGAATAACTTACTTGAGACTGGAATTGAAATCGTAGCCCAACCTCCAGGTAAAAAATTGCAAAATTTAGCTTTGTTATCTGGTGGAGAAAAGGCACTAACGGCAATCACATTACTTTTTGCCATACTTCAAATAAAACCAGTTCCTTTTTGTGTTCTAGATGAAGTCGAAGCTGCTTTGGATGAGGTCAATGTTACGAGATTTGCCCAATATTTACGTGAATACTCGAATGATACCCAGTTTATTATTGTCACACACCGAAAGGGTACAATGGAAGAAGCAGATGTTCTTTACGGTGTAACAATGCAAGAGTCAGGAGTTTCACGTTTAGTGTCTGTCAAAATGGAAGAAAAAGTAGAGGAAATGCAACCTGCATAAGGAGGACGAATCATGGGTTTTTTTAAAAAATTAAAAGAAAGTATCGCTGCAAAAACGGAAGAAGTTACGAACAAATTTAAGGAAGGATTATCTAAGACAAGAGGTGCTTTTGTCGACAAAGTTGAAGAGTTGTTTCTTCGTAAGAAAAAAATTGACGAAGAATTTTATGAAGAATTAGAAGAAATTTTAATTGGTGCGGATGTGGGAGTTCATACGGTTTTAGATTTAATGGAAGATTTAAGAAAAGAAGTGAAAGAAAAAAAAATCGAAGATGCTGTTGCATTAAAACCCATTTTGATTGAAAAGATCGTTGAACTACTCAACACTGGTCAGTCCCGTGAAATCAAACTATTAGAGAATGAATTGACAGTGATTCTATTTGTTGGTGTGAATGGTGTCGGGAAAACGACTACCATTGGTAAATTAGCGCATAAATTAAAATCGGAAGGGAAAAACGTCCTTTTGGCCGCAGGAGACACTTTTCGTGCAGGTGCAATTGAACAATTAGAAGTATGGGGGGAACGTGTAGGAGTTGATGTCATCAAACATCAAGCTGGAGCCGATCCAGCAGCGGTTATATATGATGCTGTACAAGCAGCCAAATCAAGAAATGTTGATGTCTTGTTGTGTGATACCGCTGGACGATTGCATAACAAAGTCAATCTCATGAATGAATTGAATAAAATTTATCGAGTTCTTCAAAGGGAGATTCCAGAAGCACCGCATGAAGTTTTATTGGTCTTAGATGCAACAACTGGACAAAACGCATTGCAGCAAGCCAAGCTTTTCAAAGAGTCAGCAGGAGTCACTGGATTAGTTCTTACGAAGCTAGATGGTACAGCCAAGGGTGGGATCGTGATTGCGATCCATCATGAATTAAATATTCCTGTGAAATTGGTTGGACTTGGTGAAAAAATGGACGATTTACAAGTTTTTGACCCTGAACAATTTGTCCATGCGATTTTTGCACAAGGGTTTCTAGAAGAAGAGTCAGAGTGACAAGAAAAAATACTTGACATTTCAATTTCAAGTCGATAAGATATAAAACTGTAAAGGCATTTCCCTTTACATAAAGGTGGTGGTTTTTGTTTGTTGGAAAAGACCACAAGATTTAACCTACTGTATGACTTCTATCAAGAACTTTTAACGGAAAAACAAAGACAATATATGGAACTCTATTTTCAAGATGATTATTCATTTGGCGAAATCGCAGAAGAGTTTGGAATCAGTAGACAAGCCGTTTACGAACATATTAAACGAGCAGAACAGTCTCTAGAAGAATATGAAGAGAAGTTGCAATTACTCACTAAGTATCAACAAAGAAACTCGATTATGGATGCGATTCAAGAGATTCTCAATAGACAACAAAATGAAAAGTGCGATGAGATCCAAACAATGATTGAGCTGTTAAGGCAAATTGATTAGGAGGCGGTCAGAATGGCATTTGAAGGATTGGCTGGCCGACTGCAAGAAACGTTTAACAAGTTACGCGGTAAAGGAAAGGTTACAGAAGAAGATGTAAATCAAACCATGCGTGAAGTTCGACTGGCTTTATTAGAAGCAGATGTGAATTTCAAAGTCGTAAAAGATTTCATCTCCCGTGTAAAAGAACGAGCAGTAGGACAGGAGGTACTGAAAAGTTTAACCCCTGGACAACAGGTTATTAAAGTTGTAAATGAAGAATTAACTAAATTGATGGGTGGTACTCAAAGTAAACTAACATTTGCTCCCAAGCCTCCGACAATCATTATGATGGTTGGTTTACAAGGAGCGGGTAAAACCACTCACACAGGTAAATTAGCCAAGTATTTATTAAAGCAAAATAAACAACCACTTTTGGTGGCTGCCGATATTTATCGTCCTGCAGCGATCAAACAATTACAAGTTCTTGGAGAACAACTTCAAGTTCCAGTTTATAGTATGGGTGACAAAGTATCTCCCGTAGAAATAGCTAAAAATGCAATTCAATATGCAAAGGAACAACACCGTGATGTCGTGATTATTGATACTGCTGGTCGCCTTCATATCGATGAAGCCTTGATGGATGAATTGAATCAGATTCGTGGTGAGGTTCATCCACATGAAATTATGCTTGTTGTCGATGCAATGACAGGCCAAGACGCTGTTAATGTGGCTCAGACTTTTAATGAACGACTTCAATTAACCGGTGTGATCCTAACGAAATTGGATGGAGATACCCGTGGAGGGGCAGCGATATCGGTTAAGGCCGTTACTGGTTGTCCGATTAAATTCGTCGGAATGGGTGAGAAGTTAGATTCTTTGGAACCATTTTATCCCGATCGAATGGCATCGCGGATTCTGGGTATGGGTGACGTACTCACATTAATTGAAAAAGCTCAAGCCACTGTAGATGAAGAAAAGGCTCGTGAACTAGAAAAGAAAATTCAAAAAGCAGAATTTACTTTTGAAGATTTTCTTTACCAGTTGGAACAATTAAAGAAAATGGGGCCATTAGATGAGCTGTTAGGCATGATCCCTGGAATGAATAAAATTAAAGGAATGAAAGACCTAAAAGTTGACGATAAGCAATTAAGTCATGTTGAAGCTATTATCCGTTCAATGACAAAAGAAGAAAAAGCTCATCCGGAGATCATCAATGCTAGTCGACGAAAAAGGATTGCAATGGGTAGTGGTACTAGTATTCAGGAAGTGAATCGTTTATTAAAGCAATTTGAAGATATGCGAAAAATGATGAAACAATTTTCTTCGATGGCAAAAAAAGGCAAGAAGAAAAAAGGATTTAAGTTTCCATTTATGTAATATCGTCTTTGATCTGAAAAAGGAGGTGAACAACATGGCAGTACGTATTCGTCTAAAGCGTATGGGTGCTAAAAAAGCTCCATTTTATCGTTTGGTTGTAGCTGATTCTCGTTCTCCTCGTGATGGACGTTTTATCGAAGAAATCGGTACTTATAATCCATTAACTCAACCAGCGCAAATCAAAATTGATGAAGAAAAAGCTTTAAAATGGTTACAAACAGGTGCAAAACCGTCTGATACTGTACGTAATCTATTAAGTAAAGCTGGTATTTTGGCGAAGTTTCATGAATTAAGACAAGGAAAGTAATTCATTCCAAACCAAGTTGCATGAGATGCACGATTGTTTGAGGAGGGCTATTATGAAAGAACTAGTAGAAGTTCTTGCTAAGGCACTCGTTGATCATCCTGATCAAGTACGAGTAAAAGAAATTGCTGGTGAACGATCTGTCGTTTATGAATTGTCCGTAGCTCCCGAAGATATGGGCAAAATCATTGGTAAACAAGGTCGTATTGCAAAAGCACTCCGAACAGTAGTCAGTGCCGCTGCTGTAAAAGAGAACAAACGTGTGATGATTGAAATCATCTAAGTAAAGGTGGGGAACAATACCTCACCTTTTTCTGTTATACTGAATATACGAACCTGATTCTGACTTTTGACCTAAGACTTCTCTTTTCGTAGGTGATAGCATGAAAATAAAAGTACCGATCCCTGTCAAAATGATCGTTACCGATTCTTCAAAAATAAAAATGCGAAACGAAATCAATGAATCCATCCGCAAATTAAACGTAGAATTAGAACAGCTTCAATTTCAACAAAAGAAGTTAATGAATGAAGCACAAAAAAAAGGGAGAGAAGCAGTTCGTATCGTTCAAGAACGAATGGATTACGAAACTAATCGAAGGAAAGAAAAGTTAGTGACATTGACTGAACAATTGAATCATTTGGAAAAAATAGAAGAAGGAGAAGAAATCTTCCATCGTTTTGTTGAAGCAGAAATGGAAATACACGTAGGAGATTCATGGAACCAAATTTTTCATGGCAATGAGATTGTCATAAAAGATGGGATTGTAATTGAGATTCGAAAGGGGGCACTAGATGGAAACACAATATATTAAAGTAGGCAAGATCGTCAACACGTTTGGAATTAGAGGAGAAATAAAAATTTATCTTTATACGGATTTTCCAGAACAACGATTTCAAAAAAATCAACAGCTTTATGTAGGAAAAGAAGAAAAACCAAATGAATATCGCTTTACAGTAGAAAAAGCAAAACCTTATAAGAATGTGTATCTCTTGAAATTTAAAGAATTTGATAATATTAATCAAGTAGAAAAGTATCGTGACTATTATTTATGGATCACCAAGGAAGAACAAGGCGATTTGGCAGAAGGGGAATATTACTACCATCAAATTATTGGCTGCCAAGTGGTTACGACAGGTGGCGAAGAAATAGGGATCGTGACTGGGATTTTAAGACCAGGGGCGAATGATGTTTGGATCGTTAAAGCGAAAACGGAAAAAAAAGAGTTTTTAATTCCATACATAAAAGATGTGATAAAAGTTGTTGATGTGAAAAACAAAAAAATTGTAATTGAAGTGATGGAAGGTTTATTATCGTAAAAGGTGAACGTATGAAAATCGATATCTTAACATTATTTCCTGAAATGTTTACAGGGGTATTACAATCAAGTATTTTAAAAAAAGCTCAAGATAAAGAAGTAGTGACTATATCGACGATTAATTTTCGTGATTATTCAACAAACAAGCATAAAACGGTTGATGACTACCCTTATGGTGGTGGGCATGGTATGGTTCTCAAACCTGAGCCCATTTTCTCTGCTGTAGAAGCGATTCCTCATTATGAGCAAGCGAGAATTATTATGCTGACGCCTCAAGGAGAGAAGTTCTCGCAAAAAAAAGCAGAGGAATTAAGTAAAGAGAAACATCTTATTTTTCTCTGTGGACATTACGAAGGTTTTGATGAGCGAATTCGTGAACATCTGGCAACCGATGAACTCTCGATTGGCGATTATGTTCTTACTGGTGGTGAATTAGCTGCAATGGTGATTATTGATAGTGTTACTCGTCTACTACCAGGTGTTTTAGGAAACGAGGGATCGGTGGAAACTGATTCTTTTAGTCTAGGTTTACTTGAATATCCCCAATATACACGTCCTGAGGAATATCGCGGATGGAGAGTTCCTGACATTCTACTCTCTGGTCATCATCAAAACATTGAAAAATGGAGAAAAAAAGAGTCTTTAAAAAGGACGCTCTTACGTAGACCTGATCTTTTAGCTGAAGCCACTTTAGATCAAACAGATCGGGAACTATTAAAGCAGATAAAAAGAGAACTAGAAAATACCGATTAGATATGTTGTATTTATAGATATATTATGGTAAAATAGCATTTGTTGATTACGGCGGTCCTCTAATTGGTAAAGTGCCAGTTATGAACGTCTGTGTGGAAGGAGGGAATCAACAATGAATTTAGTCCAAGAAATTGCAAAGGATCAATTACGTACGGATTTGCCAGAATTCCGTCCTGGGGATACTGTTCGTGTTCACGTTAAAGTTATTGAAGGACAACGTGAAAGAATTCAGGTTTTCGAAGGTGTTGTGATTAAACGTCGTGGTTCTAACGTTAGTGCCACTTTTACAGTTCGTAAAGTATCTTATGGTGTTGGTGTAGAGCGTACATTCCCATTACATTCACCAAAGATTGATAAAATTGAAGTGATTCGTCGTGGTAAAGTACGCCGTGCAAAACTATACTATCTACGTAACCTAAGTGGTAAAGCTGCACGTATTAAAGAAAGAGTAACTCGATAAGACAAGACAGAAGGGGCTTGGTAAAACAGGTCCCTTTTTTCACATATAATTAGCAAGGGGACGATTTGATGAGGACAAAGGTATTTCAAGAAGTTTATGAATGGATAAAATCTTTACTAATCGCTGGAATTCTCGCGTTTTTGATACATACTTTTTTATTTGCTGTCGTCATCGTTAGTGGTTCTTCCATGGAGCCTACCCTACATAATAATGAACGCTTAATTATGAACAAGATCATTTATAAAACTCATCCACCGGAACGAGGTGATATTGTAGTCTTTCATGCAACCGAAAGTGAGGACTATATTAAACGAGTGATTGGTTTGCCTGGGGAGACGATTGAATATAAAAATGATCAGTTATATGTAAATGGAAAACCGATTGATGAACCATATTTGGCTCAGGAAAGACAGGAGTGGCAGTCAAAAGGGCTATTATTGACCAAAGATTTCGGGCCGATCACGGTTCCCGCGGATACGGTTTTTGTTCTCGGTGATAATAGAAATAATAGTACTGATAGTCGGGTGATTGGTCCAATTCCAATGTCGAAAGTGGTCGGAAAAGCCAATATCATCATTTGGCCTTTTTCTCGCATCTCAATACTACAACATTAACAATAAACAATGGGGGCAAATATGGAACAACAACAATCAAATCAATGGAAATGGTTACATGAAAAGTAGCATGAGGGGTAACACTTGTTTTTAGAAAGTGGTGAGATGTTTGACAATCCAGTGGTTTCCAGGCCATATGGCTAAAGCAAGAAGACAAATTACCGAAAAATTAAAATTGGTTGATCTGGTAATTGAATTACTTGATGCGAGGATTCCTTTGTCCAGCCGTAATCCAATGATTGATGAAATTATCGGGCAAAAACCGAGGCTAATTTTACTAAATAAAAGTGACTTAGCGGATGCGATGATTACGAATGAATGGGTTAATTTTTTTAAAGAACAAGGTATTCGGGCATTGCCAATTAGTTCGACGTCTGGAAAAGGCGTAAAAATGATCATAACGGCAGGTGAAGAATTGGTTGCAAAAAAACGTGAAGCAATGATGAGAAAAGGGATTAAACCAAGAGCTATCCGCGCAATGATTCTTGGCATTCCTAATGTGGGAAAGTCTTCTTTAATTAATCGTTTGGCAGGACGAACAATCGCCAAAACAGGGGACAAGCCAGGAGTAACAAAGGGACAACAGTGGATAAAAGTAGGGAAAACTATAGAATTATTAGATACACCGGGAATATTATGGCCTAAGTTTGAAGATCAAGAGGTTGGTTTACGGTTAGCTGCAACAGGTGCAATCAAGGACGAAATCATTTATTTTGATGATCTCGCTATTTTTGTGATTCGCTACTTTAAAGAGTTTTATCCTGAACGATTAATAGAACGATACCAATTAACCGATTTACAAGAGGATCCTATCGAAGTCATTCGCCAAATTGGACAGAAACGAGGCTTATTAGTCTCAGGTGGCGAGATTGATTTTGATCGAACATCGGAAATGATCATTAGAGAGTTACGATCTGGTAAATTAGGGCCTTTTTGTTTGGAAAGGCCAACATTTAAAGTCGAGTTATGATACAATAAACGTGCAATGCACGTTTTTTTTTTTTTTTGATTTATGAATTTTGTTCGTAAAAGTGAGGAGAAAACGATGTTAACCCACGAGAGAGAAATATGGCAAAGGGGAATCAAATACATTGCGGGAATTGATGAAGTAGGCCGAGGTTGTTTATTCGGGGATGTGGTGGCTGCCAGTGTAATTTTGCCAGTTGATTTAGTCATTGAAGAAATTGATGATTCGAAAAAACTTACGCCCAAAAAAAGAGAGGAACTCTTTCATCTGATTCAGGAAAAATCAATTGCCATTGGCATAGGACGAGTAGATGTAGAGATAATAGAAAAGATTAACATTAAACAGGCTGCTAGATTAGCGATGAAAAAAGCAGTTTTGTCAATGCCGGTTGAACCAGAAATGCTATTAATCGACGCCGAAAAAATAGATCTTACTATTCCCCAACGATCAATCATTAAAGGAGATGCAACGAGTCAAACAATTGCAGCAGCTTCGATCATTGCTAAGGTGACAAGAGATCGTTTATGTGAAGAATGGGACCAACTCTATCCTCAGTATGGAATTAAACAACATAAAGGATATGCGACAAAGTTACATAGAGAGATGATTCAATTATATGGGCCAACTCCTTTACATCGGAGAAGTTTTTTAGACAATATTTTGCAACCTACCTTGTTTTAACTTAAGGAGGGATTGAATGGAAATTGGCTCTCTTGTTCAAAAGTTCTTCCGTACTGATGAAATACAAAATGTAAAGTCCCTTCATTTAAGAACTGGACAGATTGTGCAGGGAAAGATATTGAAACTGATGAATGAACAATTTGTAATGATATCCATTAATGGAATGAAAGTGATTGCCAAAAGTGAGATCCCTTTAAGGGAAGGTCAAAAATCGTTCTTTTTGGTCATATCCGAGGAAAACGGGCTGCCGAAACTAAAATTACTGAATACATACGAAACAAATAACCATTCATTACCAATTACAGATTTGTTGAAAACCTTACAATTAAAAGATAATGTTCAAAATCGAAATCTACTTGCCACTTTGATCGAAAAACGGATTCCGTTGAGTAAAGATAATGTACTAACCATTGAACAATATTTATTACAGACAAAAAGTGATATCACGACAGTATTACATGGTGTAGAAATCTTAAATGATCTAAATCTTCCTATTACTTTTGCAAATATCCGTGCGACCGAAGAGTTTTTTCATGGAGAAGATTTGCTAAGTAAGTTTACGCTACTTTCTCAACAATTAAATGAGGAAATCGTACTTCGTGAACAAAGTAATGACAATTCTGAAGAGGTAAAGCTATTAAAACAAGTAGAAAAAGAAATTAGGGATTTATTAACCTCTCTTTTTATTAGTAAAGACAATATAGAAGGAAAAGAATTACAATCTTCAATCAAGAAATATCTAAGATATTTGCGACCTGAAGCTAACATGGAGACCTCATTCAAGCAGAAACTTGAACTTCTTCTTGGGATTAGAGAGAAATTACCGGATCGTATCATCGCTACACTTGAAACAATCGTCTATTCATTACATGGGCAGCAATTAATGATTGAACAAGATTCAAACCTATTTACCCAAACGATCTTACAATTTCCTCATTTTATCCCTTTTTCAGAACAGCCGGTTTATGTTCAAATCCATTCGAAGAAAAAGGGAAACCGATCAATTGATCTCGAGGATGTAAGGCTTGTTTTTCTTTTTCAATTTCCAAACTTAGGAGACCTGATCGTCCAACTTGACCTGTTTCAAAAGCAAATGATTGTAAGATTGTATAATGATCACCCTTCCATTTCTGAGATCGTGAAGACGATTGCTGGAAAATTCGAAGAATTCATGAAGAATCAAGGTTATCAAATATCTGGGATACAGGTCCGAACGATAAAAGAATTAAAGGGACGACAACAATTTCCATCATCCACAACACCATATCAAGGGGTGGATATAAGAATATGAATTTTTCCCAAAAGAAAAAAGCAGTAGCACTAAAATATATTCCAAATCAAGATCAAGCTCCCCATTTAATAGGAAAAGGAGAAGGTTACTTAGCTGAAAAGATCATAGAGGAAGCTAAGAACCATCAAGTTTTAATACATGAGGATGATGCTTTAGTACAAATTTTATACCAATTAGAATTAAATTCAGAAATTCCTTCAGAGTTATATTCTGTAATCGCAGAGATTTTTGCACTTGTTTATCAAGCGGAAAAAATGGCAAAAAGAGGATAAGTAAATGACAATACAACGAAAAATATTAGGAAAATGGGGAGAAGAAAAGGCAAAGGAATATTTATTAAGTCAAGGGTACGTTTTAATTGAAGAAAATTGGCGAACTCGTTACGGTGAATTGGACTTGATCATGTTGGATCAAGGAACAGTTGTTTTTATTGAAGTTCGGACCAAAAGTAATCTTCACTATGGGAAGGCAATCGAGTCTATCGATCAACGAAAACAGCATAAATTATTGCTTACTGCGCAAGCTTTTTTACAAAGTAAAAAATGGTGGGATCGTCCAATACGATTTGATATGGTTTCGCTTGATAAAATTCAAGGAGTTTATCATATTCAACATGTTAAAGATATCATCAATTATTGAACTGATCATTTCCTGGGTTATCGCAGAATTTTCTTTTTTCCTACACTTTCTTGTCAAAATTCGTTTATTTTTTCATCTTTGTTGGAAATTCCTTACTTGCCTGATTAAATCGTATGGGAATATAATAATAATAAAATGACATAAATGAAGCTAAGGGGGAGCTCCTGTTAGGGGCTGAGAAAGGGCTAAAAGCACCTGACCCTTAAACCTGATCAGGGTAATGCCTGCGGAGGGATTAATCATCTTATAGGTATAACATTAAGTGTTTACAATCCTTCGCATTTCTTTGCGAGGGATTTTTATTTTATCGAAAAAGGAGGAGTTACAGGTGAGTCATTATCGCGCATTAACCATCGCAGGTTCAGATAGTGGAGGTGGTGCAGGAATTCAAGCCGATTTAAAAACATTTACTACATTAGGAGTATATGGACTAAGTGTGATCACGTCGATCACTGCTCAAAATACGCAAGGAGTTTTTGGTATTTACGATGTTCCGATTGAAGGTGTGGAGAAACAAATCGATGTGGTTTTGTCAGATATCGGCACAGATGCGATAAAAATTGGGATGTTATCATCGAGTCAGATTGTTCAGGTTGTCAGTGAAAAGTTAAAGAAATATAACCATATTCCGATTGTCGTCGATCCGGTCATGGTAGCAAAAGGAGGCAGTCCATTACTAACTGATGAAGCAAAAGAGGAGATTAAAAATTCTTTGTTTCCACTAGCAACTGTTATTACACCCAATATACCTGAGGCTGAAGTATTAACCGGTCTACGCATTCAATCGATTGAGGATATGAAACGTGCAGCTGAGCAATTACTTTTATATGGGCCGCAATCCGTAATCATTAAAGGTGGACATTTAGAGAATGAAGCGGTTGATCTTTTCTATGACGGAGAGGCATGGTCGCTCTTCCCAGCAAAGAGAATTCAAACAAAGAATACACATGGGACAGGTTGTACGTTTTCGTCAGCGATCGCAGCCGAACTCGCAAAAGGAAAAGAGCTAAAGACTGCGATCGAAATAGCAAAAAACTATATTCAAGCGGCAATTGAAGAGGCTGATCAATTAGCAATCGGTTCAGGACATGGACCAACTAACCATTTTGCATATATGAGGAGAAAGGGATTAGAAGTATGGAATTAGAACAGATCAAGCAAGCAATAAAAAAAGTAAGAGAGAAAAAACCGCTAATTCATCACTTAACGAATCTCGTTGTAACCAATTTCACTGCTAACGGTACAATCGCTTATGGTACATCTCCAATTATGGCCAATGCACCAGAGGAAGTAGAAGAAATGGTAAGTGTATCGAATGGATTAGTGATTAATATAGGGACCATTACTTCAGAAATGGTAGAAGCGATGATTCTAGCAGGGAAAAAAGCAAATCAAGTAGGCGTTCCGATCATACTTGATCCTGTTGGTGTCGGTGCGACATCCTATAGAACTAACACTATATTTAATATGCTCGAACAATTCAAACCAACTGTCATTCGTGGAAATACTTCTGAGATGGCACGTTTAGCGGAAATCCCTTGGGAAATTAAAGGGGTTGATTCTGTTGATAATGGGGAAGGAGACCGGCTTGCGATTGCAACAAAAGTTGCAAAGAAGTATCATGTTGTTGCTGCTGTTACAGGAAAGGAAGATATTGTAACTGACGGAGAGCGAATAGCTCTGATCGCTAATGGTCACCCTCTTCTAAGTGAAGTAACCGGTACAGGCTGTTTAGTAACGGCATTGATTGGCGCGACCATTGCCGCAGAGGAAGATCACTTTATTGCAACAGTCGCTGCTTTAACCTATTACGGAATCGCAGCAGAAAGAGCAGCCATTCATGCTAAAGGACCTGGTTCATTTGCTGTTCAATTGATGGATGAAATACATCAATTGGATCTAAATGAGATCGATCAAAAAGCCAAAATCGAGTGGGTGAATATTGTATGATCGAAATAGCACCATTATCTGTATATTTGGTTATTGGTCGAGATGATTGTGTTCTTTCGCCAATAGAAGTTGTAAAACAAGCTTTAGAAGCAGGGGTCAAAACCGTACAATTAAGAGAAAAAAAGGGGAACATGAAAGAAATCATTGAATTTGGACGTGAAATTCGCCAATTGACCAAAGAATACAATGCGCAGTTCTTTGTAAATGATCGATTGGATTTGGCCCAAATCTTAGAAGCTGACGGCATTCATATAGGCCAAGATGACCTTCCAATAGAGGAAATCAAAAAAATAACCTCTCCTACATTTAAAATCGGAATTTCAGCTAGAACAGTTGAAGAAGCAATCGAAGCAGAAAAGGCTGGAGCAGATTATTTGGGCGTTGGTGCAATTTATTCAACAGCAACAAAACAGGATGCAAAAACAATCGGTCTAGAGGGACTTGATTCTATTCGTCAGAATGTGTACATTCCAATCATCGCAATTGGTGGCATTCAAAAAGAACATATTCCTGATCTGGTGAGGTCTGGAGCTGATGGAATTGCGGTTGTCTCTGCTATTACTCGATCAGCAAATCCATTTCTAAGTGCAAAAGAATTAATTGAGGAATGGAGGAGAACCAAGGAAGGATATAGATTTAAATGAAGTATTTACAACGTAACCAGAAATCAGCATTATTTTTTATCTTGATTTTTATTATTTGGCAAATATTACCTACGATCATATCCATTCCTTCATTTATCTTACCAACACCAATTCAGATTCTTAAAGCATTATGGAAAGAGAAAGAACAATTATTTCTCATCCATTTACCAGTCACCTTTATGGAAAGTTTACTTGGACTGATCATTTCTGTATTACTAGGGTTTATTATTGCCTTTATGATGCACATTTCGCTAAACATTGAGCAAGCCCTTTATCCTTGGATGATCATTTCCCAAACTATTCCGATTATTGTACTTTCACCCATTGTCATTATGTGGTTTGGTTATGGGCTTTTTGCCAAAATCTTTATCATCTTTCTTATTAGTTTTTTTCCAGTAAGTATGAATGTTTTTCAAGGTCTAAAGTCAGTCGACCAAGGAATGCTTTCGTTGCTTCAATCCTATGGAGCAACCAAAAAACAAATTTTCTTTAAAATCGAGGTTCCACATGCGATTCCTTTTATCCTATCCGGGATTAAAATGGCTGCTGTTTTTAGTATTGTGGGTGCTACACTAGGTGAATGGTTAGGAAGTGATTCAGGATTAGGTTACTATAGCCGGAGAATGTCTGCTAATCTCCAAGCAGACTCCTCATTTGCGGCGGTAGTTAACCTTGCTTTATTAGGGTTATTTTTTCATGGGTTCATCCAGTTGATTGAAAAAAAATTCTTCAGAAAATATTTACCAAAGGAAAGGAAGATTTAGAATGATTTCGCGATTTCGTTTTAAACGATTAGTTTTATTGATTTTGATAATTATTTTTGTCGCAGGATGCAGTACTAACGTAAATCCAAGTAAAGAATCGCCAAAAGAACTACAAAAGCTAAAAGTAATGCTGGATTGGTACCCAAATGCGGTACATAGTTTCTTATATGTGGCAAAAGAAAAGGGATATTTTAAAGAACAAGGAATTGATGTAGAATTTGTAATGCCTGCCGAAACTAACGATCCTTTACGGTTGGTAGCTGCAAGAAAGATTGATCTTGCATTAACTTACCAACCAGAAATTATTTCGGCGATTGATAAAGATATCCCTGTGATATCTATTGCCTCTATTGTGAACCATCCGTTAAATGTTCTACTAGTCCCCCAAAATAGTCTAATTACCTCACCAAAAGATTTGGAAGGAAAGACGATCGGTTATCCGTCCATTCCGATGAACGAGGCATTGGTTCATACCATGATTAAACATGATGGAGGGGACCCGCAAAAGATTAAAATGGTTGATGTTGGTTGGGATTTGATGCCCGCATTAAGTACGAAGAAAGTTGATGCTATTAGTGGAGGTTTTCTCAACCATGAAGAGATCCTATTAAATAAAGAAGGTTTTCAAGTAAAAGAGTTCTATCCAACAAATTTTGGGGTGCCAGATTATTCCGAATTGATGTTGGTCACCAGCCAAGATGAATGGAAGGAAAAACTAGATTTGATTCAAAAATTTTGGAAAGCAGCACAAAGAGGGCAACAAGAGGTTAGAAAAAACCCAAAAGCCAGTTTGGAAATCTTAATGAAACAACAGAGAAAAGAATTTCCTCTAGATCCTGAAGTAGAAACGCAAAGTTTACAAAAACTTCTTCCATTAATGGAGGTACAAGGCCACGAATTTGGTTGGCAAAGTAAAGAACAATGGGAAAAAGTTCAACAATGGTTATATGACTATCATTTAATTAACAGTAAGCATCCTGTAGAGTCGATGTTTGTATCAATTGTCAAATAGGTAAAATACCCACTAGTCAAGTTGGCTAGTGGTTTTCTTTGTGCGCCCGGCATGGGCGCAGTCTAACAGATGAAAGTCCTGAGTGCGGGTTGATAGTGCCAAGCACATAGCCAAAGGCAAGGGTGTCCACCGTGAGGTGGAATCTGAAGGAAGCCGAAGGCAAACTTCTGGTCTGACGAACAGAAATCACATCAGGCATATGTAGGCTGGGTAAGGTTGCAAAACAAACCGAAGCCCTAAACTATCCGGAAGCCTACGGTGTAAATAATGAATGTTACCAAAACAGGAGCGAAGTGTAGCCAACTTTCAGCAGGCAATAGCACAAGTATTAACTCCAATATTTGAACAACAATTTTCAGTGAATAGCTTTGGATTTAGACCAAGGCCAAGTGCCCACCACGCCATCAGACACTGCCAGTTCAACATAGATGAAGGATATAAATACGTGGTAGATATGGACTTGGAGAAATATTTCGATACAGTGAATCACAGTAAACTAATAGAAATACTATCAAGAACCATTAGAGATGGCAGAGTTATCTCCCTTATCCACAAATACTTGAGAGCAGGAGTAATAGTCAAGCATAGCTTCAAGGAAACGGAAATCGGTGTACCGCAAGGTGGACCGCTGAGCCCGATTCTTAGTAACATCATGCTCGATGAATTGGATAAAGAACTTGAAAAAAAGAGGTCATAAATTCATCCGTTACGCAAATGGAAACGAGTGAGAACGAGATTTAAAATGCTAAAATCTCTTGGAATCCATGAACAGAAAGCATGGGAATATGCAAACACAAGAAAAAGCTACTGGAGAATAGCCAATAGCTATATACTATCCACGTCCCTTAAAAATGATGTACTTAAAGGATTTGGATTCCTATACTTTTCAGATTATTATCGACAAGTTACTGCGTAAACTTAGGAACCGCCGTGTACCGAACGGTACGCACGGTGGTGTGGGAGGTCGGTTACTCAAATAATGAGTAACTTCCTACCCGATTATCCATATCTCATCGATCGGTCGTTTCATTTTCAAAAGACAGCGTGGAAGATGTGTATCTACCTTGGGATAGAGATTTTTTTATTTTCAGACAAAATTCGACACCTCCTATTGTAATAATTTGTTATTATTGGAATTAATAAATGAGAGTGTGGAAGAGGAGGTTAAATGATGTACGTTGTAGATGGAGCTGGTAGAATCTATTACCCCTCGAATTATACGAATTATTTATGGAATGGACAAACGCTAAAGAGAGGGGATCGAAATGATTTTGTGAAAACATTGCAGTCTTAGCTTCATAAAGCTGGATTCAATCCAGGAGCCATTGATGGAATTTATGGTGCAAATACAGAAAAGGCTGTGAAGGAATTTCAAAAGAAGGTTGGAATCACAGCCGACGGAATTGCAGGAAAACAAACCTATCAGGCTCTGCAAAAGTATGTCAAAACACAAACAACGATTTCCCCATTGAATTCATCAAGCAGTAGCAATGATCATTGGACAGGTCAAACACTTAGAGAAGGAAGTCGGGGACAAGCAGTAAAAGATTTGCAGGCTAAACTTCAAAGGTTAGGGTATAACATTGGAGCGATCGATGGCATTTACGGTAAACAAACAGTTGAGGCTGTGAAAAGCTTTCAAAAAGCACAAGGATTGACAGTAGACGGCGTAGCTGGTAAAAACACTTATCATGCTATTGAGCAGACACTGCAACAAAAAAATTATTATGATAAAAAAAACGGTTATTGAGAATAAATATAAAGCATTGGAAAACAAGGTTCATTCTAAAAACTCGACCTAGGAAGAAGTGGCGAAATCTTTAAAAGAAATTGCCAAATTAGGCTTTGATTTTATCATTGGGGATGATATTAAAACTTTATTGGATCCCGACGCTAATACAATTGATAAAGTTATTGCAGCTTTAAGTTTTATTCCTGGTGGAAAGTCGGTCAGCGGTGGAATAAAATTAGCTAAGATAGGAAGTAAAATCGAAGTTAAGTTTGAACAAAAATTTCTAAGTGAGATTTCTAAAACAAAACCAATAAATCTTCCTTCGTATAAAACTATAAGCATAGATATGGAGCATATCTTATCAGGTCATATTAAATCGGGAAATAGAGCAAAACAAAGTGGAAATAAAGATTTGTTTCCTGAAAATATGACTACTAAACAAATAGAAAAGGCAATTATAGAGGCTTATAAAAATGGGAAAAAGTTAAGATCACAAGGCGATAGGGTGAAAATTGAAGGATATGGAGGAGGAATGAAAATAAAAATGTGGGTCAATCTGAAGACAAAAACTATAGAGACTGCTTATCCTAAATTTTAGAAAGGGTGATGATGTTGTTAAAAGACATTGAAGTTGTAGTAAATACAAATTCAATATTTATGAACACTAGTAGAAATGTTATAGGTGAAATCTATTTCAAAATCGGCGATTTCTATTTTCCCGCAGAAGGTTGGGATGATTTTGTAGTGGTGATTCTAGGATGGTGGCAAAAAGACATCATGAATATTAGAAACGACAGAATTGGAACAGTATATGAACTCGATTTTATGGATGGACCTTGGTTTGTGAAGGGAAACAAAATTTCAGAACACACAATCGAATTGGAATTTGTAAGGGACAAAAGTGATTCCCAACAAATTATCTTCACTTGTTTATGTCAAGTAGCGCAATTACAGCAATCCATTCTACATGCTACTGAAAAACTGTTGACAGAATTAAAATCGAGAAAATGGCATTCTGATGATATTGAAGAGTTGGATAGAATTTGGAGACTATTGAAGTCTCTCAATTAGTAACTACCCTTGACAAGTTTTTGCTTTCCACAGCCAATAAAACAGAAATGATGACTGTTTTAATGAGGGATTGTCGCAGGATGTGGTTTTTCAATGTCGCACTCGATGAAATATGGGAAAAGGCGGAGTGATCATCCGCCTTTTTGCACTCGAAAAAATTTTGCACGAGACAAAACTTCATAATTATCAAACCTTAAAATATCAATGTTTTTCGTCACATGGTTATTATCCTGCCGATTGGAAGAGAAGCTACGGCTACTTCTCAGCATGCTACAGGAACACGATTATTACAGCAAAGTAAATAGGGAGAAAACGGTGGTTGACTACGTAGGAAAAGTGAAATTTCTTGGATTTGGATTCTATGAACATAAGGGTAGATCAAGAATCAA
>NZ_SMAB01000021.1 GCF_004342885.1 Tepidibacillus fermentans | reverse complement strand
CTAAATAAGATAAGAATCTTAGAAAATGATGAGCAAAAAAAGACAAATCCCAACTCAAATGAAGCATTTGAGTTGGGGTTTGTCGACAGTCTGAGAAAGCCAGACAATTCTGGCTTTCTTTTGTTGATGAGCCCTTTTTTAATTTTGAAGGTGATCCCTTCAAACCTAAGGTCATCTCCACTTGTGAGCGCTATACGGAGTAACCATAAATTCTTCAGGAAATATAAACCAGAAGATTACGATCAATGTTAAGATAAAGAGAAGAAGGTGCCTTAGACTTGTTGATAACATGGGAATTGCTCCTTCCATACCTTGAGATATGACCGTCTTGTTATTAATTTATGAAGGATTAACCACTTCGTCTCATGATAGATACCCATTTTTGAAAAATGGGCGGTAAAAAAAGCCTGACCTATAAGGATCAAGCCCATCAAAGAATTAAAATATATAGAGTTATAGTTGAGCAAGTAATTGACGAAAATGTTTTGTTCTTGATTCATTATCTATGATCATGTTCGATCCTACTTGAAAGGTCGCTGCTGTAGATAAACCATTGATTTTAACATGGTTTACTTTAATAAATGGGGTCTTATTTTCTATATTGATATCCACATTTTCCCAAATAATCGGCTGAGGAAGTGGACGTGAAAAAAGAGAATACTTGGTAAACTCTCCTTCTTTATCATCGAAATATAAATATTCCCAACCTTTGTGAATGGCTAATACGCGAGAACGTGGTTTTAGTACTTGGGTATCACCAATCAAAATCACAGAATTAAAAAGGATAAGCTCAATATGAATCGAATTTACGACAGATGTTCGTACCAATCAACTCACCTCGTACCTATAAACGTACAAGCGGTAAGAAGGTTACAGCTTCAGGTGGGGTATCATAGATCGAAGAGGCTGTAATATAATGGGTGTCGCCAATAAGAAAGACAGCTGAACTGGTAATCCCTATAACTTTAATATTTCCAACAAATAGATTATGGTTAATCACATGAAATTTCATTTTTCTTCGCCCCCATTATGAAAAAAATGAACAAAGAAATTTTGAATCCCATTTTGAATATCGCGCTTTATTTTTTCAATAACCTTTTGTTGAACTTGATTTTTATCATCATTCTGGTCCACAAATTGATTGAGATAAAGGCGAATTCGGTCGTCAATCTGTTTTTTTATATCTTCAATCAGTAAATGGCGATAATTTTCATCTTTTAAGTGAAATTGATTTTTTTCTTCCAACGATTTGAGATCATTATAAATATCATTTTCGAGATAGTGAAAGATCGAATCGCGAATTTTGTTAAATAATGGATGTTCTGACTTCGTTGCAGTGGGAACGTCTTCACGATGTTGATCTTGAAGAGAAAGATCTTCAATCGTACCAGAACCATTTGGCGACATGCCGATAATTAACGTTCCTTCTAACCGTTCTACTTTTAATTGGTCAAATTTATACTCAATTTTTCCGACAGAAAGATTTTGATTATTTTTTATTTGATCGATCTCTGTTTGTAGTTGCTGTATGGTTTCCTCCATCATACGAATATGTTGATTTTGCATCTTGATATAATGATGGAGTTGACGAATATACTTATCGAATTGTGGAGTTAGATACATACTTCATTCTCCTTTCAAGTCTGGATTGAGGGAAGGTGGAGTAGGACCTAAAGGAATCTGTGGTTTTCTAGGAGAAGGGATTGGCCCAGTAAACCCGCCGGTATTATAGATATTGGATAATGGTTTAATTACTCCAGCACTTCCAATTTGAAATACAGAGGAGTTTCCAATACTTTGAATCCGAATCTGATGGATCATAATATTTTGATGCACATAAATATTCATGTTTCTCACCTTTTTATTTATTAAGAGCTAAAGGAATGTTCCGCTTCAAGTAAGTCCGAGTCATTCGTATTTGTTGAACTTAATCCATTATTGTTATTTAAGAAATCACCCGTATTAAACGACCCTGAACCAGCATAGCTTTTTGATGTAGATTTGGGGGAAATGTAGATGGCATCACCAACGTTAACGACTCCGCCGCTTCCAATACTATTAATTTTGATTCCGCCCACGATAGAAGGCATAGAACAATCATCCTTCCTTCTTTTAATAATGTATTATATGGCCATAAAAGCCCAGATGTTCTTTTTTGAGACAATTTTATTCCTCTTCACGTACGTCGAGTTAAGAGACTGCATAAATTATAGAAGAGTCGTGCCAAGGAGGAATGGAAAGATGCCATTTAATCCCTTCGATTTTGTCAATACGAATGCATCTCTATTTGAAAATGAATGGGAGAATTATCGAAGTTTTTTTGAGAAATTTTTTAATCTAAACGAAAAAAACGCTACACAAACAAGGACAATCCCTATCGATTTGTATCAAAGGCAACATGATCTCCTATTGGTTCTTGAAATTCCTGGGTTAAAAGATGAAAAAGATATTCAGTTAAAGGTTGTGGGTCAGACGCTAATCGTTGAAGGGGAAATCAATCGTAGTTATATACCACAAGAAGGAGAAATTGTAAAATCAGAAAGGAAGGTTGGAAAATTCTCTCGAAAAGTGACGATTCCAGTCGCTTTTGATAGTAAAAAGATTCATGCTAGATACCAAAATGGTTTATTGGAAATTCGAATTCCCATCATCAAATCGAATAACTATGATAAAATAATGGTTCGTTTTACCGATCGATAAGAGCAGTATTTTCTGTCAACTTCTCTTTTGATATGATATAATCGAAAAAAATATGATCAAAGGGGTAAAATATGAAGGTTTTATTTGCCATTTTTATAGGATATTTTATTGGAGCGATCCCAACGGCTTTAATTGTTGGCCGAAATAAGAATATCGATATCCGAAAACATGGTAGTGGAAATATTGGTGGAACCAATACGTTTCGTGTTCTTGGTAAAAAAGCAGGTTACTTTGTTACGATTGTCGATATATTAAAGGGGATCATTCCTACACTTATTGGTTTAGGAGTGGGTGGAGAAGTTACAGGTGTTTTAGCGGGTATTACTGCTAGTATTGGACATTCTTATTCTCTTTTTGCTGGATTCAAAGGGGGAAAAAGTGTGGCGACAAGCACAGGAGTCATGCTGGTGTTAAATCCCCTATCCATTCTTTATGGTGCCATCGTATTTGTTATTGTACTCTTTACCACGAAATTCGTTTCTCTATCTTCGATGTTGGCGGCGATCACTGTAGGAGTTACCGTGTCATTTATGAATGTAGATATTTCGGTCAAATTGGCTGCTATTTTCTTTGCTGTTTTCATTCTTTATCGTCATCGCTCCAATATCGAACGACTATTGAAAGGTACAGAAAACAAAGCCTTTCAAAAAAAGAGGCCTGAATAATCGTCGACAATGTGAGTTCGACCTTTACTTTCTCTGATTTCTGACCTCTGACTTCCGACTTCTGTAACGAGAGGAGATTTGATTTGAAATATTCTGGACAACTATTAGAGTTACAGCATGAATATAAAGAACCGATTGAATATTATTTGCAGCTTGGGGATGGAAAAATCCCTTTAAACCCATACTTAGGACATACCATAAAAATTATCAATCTTCATGAGATTCATTGTATTTATTGTGGTAGAAAGGTGAAAAAAACCTACAATAACGGTTATTGTTATCCTTGTTTTATCAAGTTGCCCCAAAATGACTTATGCATTGTGAAACCCAACCTCTGTCATTATGATCAAGGAACATGCCGAGATTCGGAATTTGGCGATCAGCACTGTATGGTTCCCCATTATGTCTATCTTGCATTAAGTAGTGATGTAAAAGTTGGGCTTACACGAAAGACGAATGCCTTCAAAAGATGGGTGGATCAGGGTGCCATTCAGTCGATTCCGATTGCAGAATTACCCACAAGGAAAATGGCTGGGGAACTCGAATATTTCTTATCTCAACATCTCCCTGATAAAACTAACTGGCGAAAAATGTTAAAAGAGGAGATTGCAGACAAAGATATAAGAAAAATCCGAGAAGAGATTCTTGCCTTGATTCCAGAAGAATATCAATCTTATTTACTTGATGTGGATCAGATCCAAGAATTTATCTACCCTATTGAAGGTACCGTGAAAAATGTGACAGCAATCAATTTGGACAAGCAGTCCGTTTATGAAGGTAAATTAGTAGGGATGAAAGGTCAATATCTTATTTTTGATTCAGGGGTATTCAATATCAAAAAGTATGCAGGCTATCAGGTAGAAATTGAAATCATAGAGTCCACGAAATAGGACAAGAAAGTAAAAAGTAGGTGATCGAATGGCATGGTTTGATTCCTTTGCCAAAGATTATGATCAATGGTATGAGTCGAATTTAGGTCGTTTTGTCGATCGAGTAGAGAAAAAGCTCATCGAAGAAATGGCAAAGCCAGAAAAAAATGAACAAGTACTCGATATGGGAGCAGGAACAGGAACCTATAGTCTCTGGTTAGCAAAAAAAGGATTGCAAGTGACAGCTGTAGACCAATCGAAAGAGATGTTAAAGATCGCTCAGGACAAGGCAGAAAAGGAAGGCTTGAACATCGAGTGGCAGATTGGTGATGCTCACCAGTTGCCTTTTAAAGATGGAACGTTTGATTTAGTTGTCTCTGTTACTGCGGTTGAATTCATGGATCATCCGAAGAAAGCTCTTCGAGAAGCAATGAGAGTACTCAAACCAAATGGACGACTTGTTATCGGGGTTCTAACAAAAGAAAGCTCTTGGGGTGAACTTTATACACAAAAAGCAGAAGAAGATCCAAACAATCTATTTGCAAAAGCACATCTTTATCGAGAAGAGGAAATTGAAACCCTTCTTCCGTACTCTTTTCAATTGAAGAAGGGATTATATTTACCTCCTGTAATGCAATTTGATGAAAAAGAAGCAGAAAAAATAGAACGGGAGAGGCAAGGAAAACAAGAAAAGGGAGCAGGTTTTTTTGTAATCCGTTGGGATAAGGAGAATTCAAAATGATCTCATGTCAACTTGCACTTTATCCATTAGCAACGAAGCAGTTCGAATCAGTGATTACAAAAGCTCTTCAGGCCATCAAGCCGTTGGAATCTCAGGGATTAACCATTGAAGTCGGTTCGATGAGTACAGTGATCAAGGGAAATGATGATCTAGTATGGGAAGCAGTACGGACTTTATTTGAAGAGTCCATAAAAGAAGGACATCAGATAGTTTTGAATGCGACACTTTCCAATGAATGTGGTTGTGATCTATAGACTTTTCAACAAACGGCTAAATATGGGAATTTAGTCGTTTGTTTTTTTGCAATATGCATTTTACTCCTGATTGGGATGAAATTACTGAGAAGAGAAAGTGCAAAAGAATAAGGATCGCTTTAATTAGAAGGAACCATATTGTCGGTTTCTTTTTTTTCTTCATGAAATGTGTTCATTCGGAAACTAATTCGAATTCCCACTAATACCAAGACAAATGTTACAAGAATGATGCCGTTCCAACCAAAAGGTGACCAAACATAGCCAAGTAGTGTGCCTCCCATACTTCCTCCCATATAGTAAGAGAGTAGGTATAATGAAGAGGCTCCAGCTTTTGCATGAGAAGCATGAAGACTGACCCAACTGCTTGAAGCGGAATGAACAAAGAAAAAACCAAATACAACAAAAATTAAACCTGTCATGATCATAAATAACGGTTTCAGACCCATAAATAAAATACCAACCAAAATAATGAGCAATCCATAAAAGATCCTCCGAGGAATTGACAAAACCTGATCCAATCTTCCTGATAATGTCGAGCTAAATGTTCCTGCTAGATAAGATATATATAACAATCCGATTACAGTTGTTGAAAGGAAATAAGGACTTTGGTGTAAGTAATATCCAAGATAATTAAATAGTCCAAGAAAAATGAAATAAATAATTCCAGCAACATAATACGCTTGACGTAGGATTGGGTTTTTCCAATGGTGTATCATCTCACGAATACCTATTTTCAAAGAAAAATGATGAGTTTGAAAATGTTGACTTTTTGGAAGTAACACTAAAAAAAGAAAGAAAAAGAGTAGTCCGAATATCCCCATAATTAGAAATGAATACTGCCATCCCCAATGATCAGCAATAAATCCACTCACAATCCGCCCACCCATACCACCAATACTATTTCCACTAATATAGATACCGATTGCAATTCCAATTGCGTTCTTGTCAAACTCTTCTCCAATATATGCATAGGCAATTGCTGGTAAACTGGCTAAAAAAATTCCCTGAAATGTCCGAAGAATAAGTAGAGTAGTAAAATTAGGTGAGAAAAAAATCAAGATCGACATGAAGGATGAGCCAAATAAGCCGATTGACATGATATTTTTACGCCCCATAGCATCAGAAATGGGGCCGAATAGGAGCAAAAAGATACTAAGAGTCAACGTAACCAGTGAAACAGTTAGACTAGCGGTTGCTGGTGATACATGAAAATCTTCTGAAAAAAGCGGGAGAAGTGGCTGAACCATGTGAAGGTTTGAAAAGATTAAAAAAGAGCCAATACTTAAAGCAACTGTGGCTTTCCAAAATTCCTTTGTGTTTTTGGATATATAATTTTGCTGGTTCACGGTTTACTCATCTCCTTTAAGGTTATTATAAATGAGTGGAAACTTTAGGTAAATGATATTCCAAAAATTCCGTTAGTTAATTATAACGATAAGGGAGCGACAAAATGATATGGAATTAGTGATTGAAAAAGTTAAAGAATACATAAAGAAGCATATGATGGATGAATCGTCGGGACATGATTATTGGCATGTGATGAGAGTATACCATAATGCTCAATTATTGATGAGGGAAGAGAAGGCGAATGTAAATGCGAATGTCGTACAACTTGCAGCACTTTTACATGACATCGGAGATTATAAAATAACTGGCTCGGATGATACACAAATAGGAATTCCTAAAGCGATATTAGAAGAACTAAATGTAGACTCGAATATCATTAAACAAGTTCTACAAATTATCGGTGAAATTAGCTTCCATCAACAAACCGAAAAGTTAAGTTCTTTAGAATCTCAAATTGTACAAGATGCTGATCGTCTTGATGCGATTGGTGCAATAGGAATTGCTAGAGCATTTGCCTATGGAGGAGCAAAAGGTCGGCAAATCTGGAATCCAGAAGAACCTCCAAAATTAAAAATGTCAAAAGAGGAATATATGAGGAACAAAGGGAATAGCATCAACCATTTTTACGAAAAGCTTTTGCTGTTAAAAGATAGGATGAATACGGATGCAGGTAAGAAGATTGCTAAAGAAAGACATCGATTTATGGAAATCTATTTAGAACAATTTTTCTTGGAGTGGAATGGTGAGAGATAGAGGGGATTCAACTACTAGTATGCGAAGAATAGTGTAAATGATGACACTTTGTTCATTTACAGGCTTGTACGAATCATAGAAAATAAAAGCAATGAAATACTAACAATGGAGGGATGAAAAATGATTAAAATATATTATTATAACAAATGTGGAACATCAAGAAAAGCGAAGAAGTTCTTTGATGAGAACAGAATTCCATATGAGATTGTCCAAATTATTGAAGAACCACCAACAAAAGCAGAATTAAAAGAAATGGTGCAAAAAAGTGGAGTTAATATTAAGAAATTCTTTAATACAAGTGGTGGTTCGTATCGTGAATTGGGTATGAAGGATAAGATCAAATCATTAAGCGAGGATGAACTGCTCGATATTTTAGCTTCAGATGGTAAGATCATTAAACGACCATTAATAACCAATGGGGAAGTTACCACAGTAGGATGGAATGATGGAATTGCTGAAACTTGGTTAAAGTTCAAGGAATAAGTGAATCAGCCCATAGCATACAAATCCATTCTCTAAGAAATCTTAACAAATTTATTGTGATATGTTGTGATATAATATTATAAAAAATTCCAAAGTGGTGATGATAAATGTTCGGAAGAAGTGTAAAAAATACCACCATTTCAGATCGTCCTTGGAAAAACAACTCCGTGCGGTTAGATTGTAAAGAGGAAAGTGTTGTTCGTAAGCTCCAGTTGTTAAATATCTCAGAAGAAACACTAAAAATTATGCGAGAACAAAAACAGTTGTTTGAAGAAAATGTAGATCGAATCGTTAAATCTTTTTATGATAAGATATATGCGATACAACATTTAAAAAATATAATAGATAAACATAGCACAATCGAACGCTTAATGCTTACGCAAAAGAGGTACCTATTAAGTTTAACAGATGGAGTAATCGATCAAAATTATGTAGAAAATAGAAGGATTATCGGTAAGGTTCACGATCGGATCCGTTTACAGCCAGAGTGGTTTTTTGGCGCTTATCAAGTGATGTATCGATCCATTTTTCCGCTATTAGTGAAAAAATATGAAAATTATCCTGATTTGGCAGAAGTGCTTTTAGCTTTTACCAATCTTACTACTTTTGATATACAGTTAGTAGAAGAGACTTATATTGAATCCTACACTTCAAAAATGTTACAAATGGATGAGATTCACAAAATTGAACAAGAATTAACGGCAACAGGACATACGATGGTAGCAAACGCCGAAGAAACGAGTTCTTCTGTACAAGAGATGGCAAATGTATCGATCGGGATTGCAGAAGCTTCTTCTTTGGCAACGGATCATGCGAAGAAGGTGCAGGAAGTAGCACAGCAAGGGGCTGAAACTGTTTACCTAACACAAGAAAAAATGAATGATATTGTGAATAAGATGACAGAATTACAAAATAAAGCTCAAGAGATTCATGCTGGTTCGGAGAAGATCGGTGAAATCATATCTTTAATCCATGGAATTGCCAAACAAACAAATATTTTAGCATTAAACGCTTCGATTGAATCAGCAAGAGCTGGTGAACATGGTAGAGGATTTGCAGTAGTGGCGAATGAGGTTAAAAATTTAGCAGGAAGGACACAAAAAGCATTAGAGGATATTACGAATTTAATTCTTTTATCGCAACAAAGCGTACAAGCAATGTTAGAAGTCGTTGCATCTACAAATGAAACAGTCCTTTTGGGTAATCAACAAATGCAAAAATTACAAGAAGAATTAAAAGAGATGGTAACCGGAATTGATTCCAATTTACAACAAATTAGTACCATTAACCAGCAAGTAGAACAATTTACCGCCATGAGTGAAGAATTAGCGAGTGCAAGTCAAGAAGTAGCAGAATTGGCCGGGAATTTGAACGATTTAAGTGAATCTTTAGCTAAAAAAATACAAGATACAGAACATAATAGGGTAGAACCGATTCAATGGACAGCGAATTTGGAAGTTGGAGTACCAGAAATAGATCGACAACATAAAGAATTAGTAGATCGTTTAAACCGTTTTATCATTGCCTTTAATAATGGAGAAGAAAAAGAAGAAGTCGGAAATCTTTTAAAATTTCTAGAGAACTATATTATCGAACATTTTCAAGATGAAGAGGCTTTGCAACGAAAATATAACTATCCAGATTATGATCAACATAAAAAAATACATGATCAGTTCATCAAAACAGTGCAAAATTATAGAGAACAATTTGATAAAGAAGGAGTAAATACTGGTTTTGTAATTAAAATGCAAAAAACGTTAATGGATTGGTTATTAAATCATATAAGTAAAGTGGACAGTTTAGTTGGGCATTATATACGTGATGTTCGTGGGAAATAAGCGTATGCACAGGGTGGCTGCTTAGTCACTCTGTTTTATTACTTTGTTAACCAAAACAACTTCTAAACTTTCAGTTTTTAAGCTACGATATTTGTATGTATTTACCTATTTATTATTTTTCACTATTATGATAGAATGAAATAAAATATCAGAAAATTTAGCAAATTTTCTGATATTTAAAAAAATAAGGAGGGAACAAAAGATGAGTAACTTTTGTTGCGGTGCAAGTAAAATTGGTGGAATTGGGACGATTCACCAAGACGGAATTACCATAAATCAAGTTCCCATCCTCTACTGTCCAGTCTGTCATGATGTTGAAATTCATCCTAAAGTAAAAGAGAACATCGACGTGGTGATAAAAATCGCCCAATCAGAAGGTTCCAAACGAGTTAACTTTGAAAGCTATATGAAGGAAATTCGTGACGAGCATTTTTTTGAAGATTGTTCCACAGTAAATCGCGGGGATATTCATGAAGTCATCCAATCACAAATCGATATTTCGTTGGGACTATTATCATTTGCTAGGGATATTGGCGATATAGAATGGCAAGAACAATTAAAGAATCGATTGTCAAGATTAAGTCAACAACGAGATCTTACAACGAATAAATAAGGATCCTCCCTATAGGAGGATTTTTTTTGAATAGAAAAAGGTGTATACTTCAAAATGAGGAGATTATACTTTAATGGAGGAACAGCATGACTAGAGAAGAGTTTATTGATGAAGTTCTAGGATTGATTAAAGAGATCGAGGATGATCATAGCGAGACGACCTTTTTAGTAGGATATATTAACGAACAAATGTTAACGTCAGATTTCGAGGTACCATTAGAAGAGCTGATGGCCATTCTTCGGGAATATAAGCCTCATATTTATCTTCATATGAAAATTACATCTAGTGGTGATTTTCGAAAATTGTTAAACACAGAAATGACAGCAGAAGAAGCACTGAAACGCTTAGGAAAAGAAACATTTTAGACTTCTTAACCTATAATTGGAAGCAATAGCTCTCTTATAAGATCTGAAATGGCTTGTATGTTCTAACACTGCTCTAATACCTCGCAGCTTATAGAACATACAAGCCTATTTTATTATATTGGGTATAACCTGTCTATTCCCCTTTTCCCGTGATTAAGGTATAGTGGGAAGAAGACCCCCATAAAGAATTGATCTAGTTACGAAAGATATAGTGCGAGGTGTAAATAGTGATATTTCGTCGTTTCTTTAATCAACGAGATCAAGCACAAGTTAAAACGAATAATAGAGAACAAAACTTAGAAGAGATTGTCGCTTTGATCCAATCGGGAGACCATGTATTACGTAACCAGATCATCAAAGAATACCAACCCTTTATTATCAAGACAAGTTCAAAGGTTTGTAAGAGATATATCGATCCCAATCAGGATGATGAGTATAGCATTGCATTATCTGCTTTTAATGAAGCGATTGATTTTTTTCAGCCGGAACAAAATCGCTCATTCTTAACTTTTGCAGATACCGTGATCAAACGAAGACTGATCGATTATATTCGAAGAGAAAGTAAGTATCTGAATCAGATTCCGATGACGATGTTTGACATACCTGACGAAGAAGAACATGTTATCAACTTTGTCGAAGTGAAGCAATCGATTGATGTTTATCATCAGCAACAACAAAGAGAGGAACGAAAGGAAGAGATTATTCGTTACACGAAAGAAATCGCCAAATATGGCATTACGTTATCTGATTTGGTCAAGTTTTCACCAAAGCATCAAGATACAAGGGAAAATCTTTTTCAAATTGCGGATATATTAGCAAATGATCAAGAATTAGTGGGCTTTTTGCTGGAAACGAAAACCTTACCTATTAAAGGTCTATTGTCTAAAGTGGCTGTAAGCCGTAAAACGCTTGAACGCAATCGCAAGTATTTAATCGCATTAGCCATCATTAAAATTTATGATTTTCATCATTTAAAGGCGTATTTACAAGTTGACCGAGAAAAGAGGGTAGGAAAATGAAAAAAAGTGGTATTGTGATGGAAATTCTCGCAAATGGCAAAGCAATTGTTTTAACCAAAGATGGAGAATTTCTTTCTGTTGTTCCCCACACAAGGGTAGAGATTGGGGAAGAAACCACATTTACTTTACCAAGGGAAAAAAGGTTCTTATCCTTATCCAAACGAAATATGCGCTGGATTAGGAGTATAGCTGCTGTGTTTCTTCTATTGCTCGTTGGCGCACCTGGATTTTGGAACAGTTTGTCTGAAGAAGTTGCTGCGTATGTCTCTCTTGATATTAATCCAAGTATTGATCTTAGCGTTAGTCAAAGTGGTAAAGTTTTAGAGGTAAAAGCGTTAAATGCAGATGGACAATCAATCATTCAAACCATTGGAGAATCGATAAAAAAACGACCGATCGATGAAGCGACGGCAATGATTTTTGCTGAGGCACACAGGCAAGGGTATTTGCAGCCAAAAGGGGAAGTTTTGATTTCTGTCACCAATATAGGAGAAAATCAGGTATCAGAACAAGAGATGAAAAATAGAATCAAACAATCGATGGCAAAACAAGAAAATGAGATTAAAGATGTCTCAATTATCACATTAGCTACATCAACCAAAATTAGAGAAGAGGCACAAAAAAATGGCTTATCTACTGGGAAATATGCTTTTTATATTTTAGCCAATAATCAGGGATATTCGATCTCCCTTGAGCAAATAAGAGATCATTCCATTTATGAAATGATACAAAAAGAACCAAAGTTAAAGAAGATGATAACAAGGACGATTACTTCAGAGGAATTAGATCGGGAATTCGAGTACTTTCAACAACCAGCGTTGAAAACAATTGATCATCAAGAGAAAACGGAAAAGCAACCACATTCAAGTAAACAGACTGATCTTCAAAAAGTTCAATCACAACCAAAAAAATCAGAAGATAAGCAAGAAGGTCCAAAAGGGTCAATAATAAATTCAAAGCAACAAAAAGAAAAAACAAACAAAAATGAAAATGAACATCAGAAGGAATTGATCAATAAACAAATAGAAATAAAAGTTTCAACGATCATCGATAAGGATGAAGAAACAAAACCTGCGATTCAAAAAGATCATAATGAAGTAGAAGAAAATGAGGTAAAACATAATAGGGATGATTTGGATAAGGAAGATGGGGAATAGAAATGAAATTGAAATGTATTCGAATGAGTACATTTCTTTTTTTTATGCAATGTAAAAAAATTTTCATGAAAGCGACTTCTGAAAAGAAAAAATTTTAGTATAATGAACATAGAATGACACTACTTAGGAGGATCTCATGGAACAAAGATATGTAATGGGGCTAGACATTGGCACAACAAGTACAAAAGCAACAATTTTTACGTTGGAAGGACATCTTATATCTTCTGAATCAATCGAATACCCCATTTTTCATCCAAAAGCAGATTGGGCTGAGCAAGATCCAGATGTGATCTATCAAGCAGTTTTGGATACTATTCGTGGGTCGATTTTAAAGGGGAAAATTAAAAGTTCAGAATTAATAGGGATTGGGATCAGTTCTGCAATGCATAGTCTGATTGCAATTGATCAGTATGGGAATCCTTTGACCAACAGCATTATTTGGGCAGATAACCGCAGTGTGGATTATGTAAAACAATTGAAAGAAGAATGGAATGGCCATGAAATCTATTTGCGAACAGGAACCCCGATTCATCCTATGTCTCCTTTAAGTAAATTGATTTGGATGAGAGAGGAGCAACCAGCTCTTTTTAAAAAAGCAGCAAAATGGATATCAATTAAAGAATACATCATGTGGAAATGGTTTTCGGAGTACGTTGTCGATTATTCGATCGCCTCAACAACTGGACTTTTTCATTTAAAATCTTTGGATTGGGATCAAGAAGTGCTAAATCTTATTGGAATAACTAAGGACCAACTTTCTATACCTGTTCCCACTACGACTATTTATCAGGGGATGAATACAGAAGCTGCTAATTATATGGGTATCCCAAAAGATCTTCCCATTATCATTGGTGCTAGTGATGGAGTCTTAGCAAACTTAGGGGTAGGGGCCATCGAACCTGGAGAATTGGCGGTAACGATTGGTACCAGTGGAGCAATTCGTACAGTCGTTGATAAACCGATTACAGATAAAAAAGAAAGAACGTTTTGCTATGCTTTGATTGATAATCATTGGGTGATTGGCGGGCCTATTAATAATGGTGGAATTGCCTTGCGCTGGTTTCGTGATCAATTTGCTGCTAAAGAAGTGAAGGAAGCGATTGAATTAGGCAAAAATGCATACGATCTCATGATCGAAGAAGCAGACAAGGTGCCTGCCGGAGCGAATGGATTAATATTTTTACCTTATTTGTCAGGTGAAAGAGCTCCTTACTGGGATGCGAATACACGAGGGGTTTTCTTTGGTATTTCATTAATACATAAACGGGAACATTTCATTCGTGCCGTTTTAGAAGGGATCGCATTTGCAGTTTATAGTGTAGGTGAAGCACTAATTGAAAGATCAATTTGCAATGATTGCCAATTATCAACGAAAAATGGGGTGATGCCAAATGCAAAAGAACGAAAAACAAATACCAGTTTTGGCAAAAATTCGGTCTCTATCATCGTTTTTGTCTCCAAAAGAAAAAGAAATAGCAGATTTTATCGTCAATCACCCAAAAGAAATTATCCATATGTCGATCACCGAATTTGCGGATCAAATTCATGTGGCTGAGGCAACCGTATTTAGGTTTTGTAAACGACTAGGTTATCGAGGTTACCAATCTTTTAAGATTGCGTTAGCTAGTGAAATAGTGGAACCAATTCAAAATATACATGAAGAGATTCATCCAGAAGATGAAATTTTAACATTAGCGAATAAAGTATTTACGAGTAATATTGAAGCGATGAAAGACACGCTGCAATTATTTGATCCGGAAGTTTTACAAGCGGTGGTTGATACGTTAAGTACGGCTAAGAAAATCGACTTTTATGGTTCGGGTGGCTCAGCTCCTATTGCAATGGATGCTGCCCATAAATTTATACGAACAGGTATTTACAGCAATGCTTATAGCGATGGACATCAACAGATTATGTCTGCATCACTACTTGGTCCTAGAGATGTGGCAATTGGTATTTCCCATAGTGGAAGTAATAAGGATGTGATCGAAGCAATACGATTGGCGAAAAAAAATGGAGCAACGACAATTGGATTAACCAATTATTTCAAATCTCCACTATCCAATGAGGTCACTTATGTTCTGTATACTACTGCAAGGGAGACTGTCTTTCGTTCTGAAGCTTTAACATCACGCCTTGTTCAGTTAGCTTTGATTGATGTCTTATATGTTGCCGTATCACTACGAAGGCAAGAGGAAACTCTTAAAAACTTACAAAAAATTCGCGAGGCCATTGCAACCAAACGCTATTAAAAGTGAGTAAAAGAATAAACATTTAAAGGAGTGAATATAGTTGAAACTTGGAATGGTTGGACTAGGAAAAATGGGTTTTAATCTAGTATTAAATTTATTGGATTATGGTCATGATGTCGTCGTTTTTGATGTAAATGAAGAAAGAATGGAACTCATTGGAAAAGAAGGGGCAATGATTGCAAAAGATTATCAAGATATGGTGCAAAAACTAGATTCACCACGGATCATTTGGCTCATGATTCCTGCTGGGGCACTTGTCGATCAAGTCATTGAACAGTTTGTTCCTCATTTAAGTCAAGGTGATATTTTAATTGATGGGGGGAATTCCAATTATAAAGATACCTTGAGAAGAGCAAAGCAACTGAAAGAAAAAGGAATTCACTTTGTCGATGTTGGAACAAGTGGTGGAATGGAAGGGGCACGCAAAGGTGCTTGTCTAATGATTGGGGGAGATCAAGAAGTATTTCATAGAATTGAACCTATTTTTAAAGATATCTCTGTAGAAAATGGTTATCTTTATACAGGTGAAGTAGGTAGTGGCCATTTTCTAAAAATGGTCCATAATGGTATCGAATATGGAATGATGCAGGCCATCGCAGAAGGGTTTGAAATTCTCGAAAAAAGTCCTTTTGAATATGACTATCAAGAAGTTTCAAGAGTATGGAATCATGGATCTGTGATACGCGGTTGGTTAATGGAATTGATGGAACATGCATTTAGCAAAGAACCAAAATTAGAAAGTATTAAAGGAGTCATGCATTCATCTGGAGAAGGAAAATGGACAGTAGAAACAGCTCTTGATTTGCAAACTGCAGCTCCAGTCATTGCTTTGTCATTGATGATGCGTTATCGTTCATTAGAAGAAGATACTTTTGCTGGGAAAGTCGTTGCAGCATTGCGAAATGAATTTGGTGGCCATGCTGTAGAGAAGAAAGAATAAAAGAAAAGGTTTAAAAAATATATATTTTATCTATAATGGCTGATCCTTTACTATTGGGTCAGCTATTTTTTACAGAAAATAGAATCTTTAAAATTTAAAAAAATTATGTTGATAAGCGTTTACATTTTCCTTATAATGAAATCAAGAACTACTAAACCGATTTAGTAAATCGATTTAGTAAATCGGTTTAGATTAAATGGTTTTTAAGAGGAGTTATTATATGAAAAGAGTAACGATGGCTGATGTTGCAAAAATGGCCAAAGTTTCTAAAAGTACTGTATCACAATACCTAAATAAACGGTATGAGTACATGGCGCCTGAAACTAGAAAACGAATAGAGGAAGCCATCCGTGTTCTAGGATACCAACCTAATATTGTAGCTAGAAGTCTTAAACAAAAAAGGACTTCTACAATTGGTGTAATCGTCGCAAATATTTTACACACCTTTTCCACGCAGATCATTCGCTCTATCGAAGATACATGTAGAGAGCATGACATACATGTTATCGTATGTAATGCTGATGATGACCCGGCAAAAGAGGCTAATTATATAAAAATGTTAAGAGCGAAACAAGTTGATGGATTAATTGTTTTTCCAACAGGAGGAAACATAGATCTATATCAAGCAATGATACAAGAAAGATACCCAATCGTTTTTGTTGACCGAATTGTTGAACAAGTAAATGTAGATTCAGTTCTATTAAATAATGAAAGGGCTTCATATCTAGCTGTTGAACATTTTGTAAAAAAAGGTCATCAAAGAATTGGTATGATTACGACTTCATTAATTCGAAATATAACGCCCCGGGTAGAAAGAATAAAAGGTTTTATTACAGCTTTGAAAGCTCATAATCTACCTGTGAATCATGAATATATTAAGGGTTTAGAAGTCGCAAAAATAAAAGACGGTTTGTCAGAAATGTTTCGTCTCAAGGAACCTCCAACTGCATTATTAGTAGGGAACGATTTAGTTCTAATGGAGGTATTAAACTATGTAAAAGAAAACAGTTTAATAATACCTCAAGATTTGGCCATTATTGGTATCGATGAAGTTCCATTTGCAAATATATTTGATCCACCCTTAACAACAATCTCACAACCTACTTTTGAAATGGGGAAAAAAGCGGCACAGCTTCTATTAGAAAAAATAGAAGATCAAGAAAGATCAATAGAAGTAAAAATCCATCGTTTTGAGCCAAAACTTATCATTCGAAGTTCCTGTTAATTTAAAAGTAAATAGAAAAGAAAGAGGGGAATTAGAATATGGATGTGATTACAATTGGCGATGGAATGATCACATTTAATCCCGTAACTACGGGACCAATGAGATTTGTTGAAAAATATATAAAAAAAGTAGGTGGTGCTGAATTAAATTTTGCCATTGGTTGTGCAAGGTTGGGGCTTAAAACGGGTTGGATTAGTCGTTTAGGTAATGATGAATTTGGTCGTTATATCTACAATTATGTTCGTGGCGAGGGGATAGATGTTTCCCAAGTAAAATTAGTAGATGGTTACCCAACGTCTTTAAATTTTAAAGAAATCATGGAAGATGGTAGTGGTCGTACTTTTTATTATCGTAACGATTCTCCAACCTTTACACTTACTCCAGAGCAATTAGATGAAGATTATATTAAGCAAGCTAAACTTTTACATGTAACTGGAGTTTTTCCGGCAATCGGGGGGCAAAATTTTCAAGTCATTATGAAAGCAATTACTTTAGCGAAACAAAATGGCTTACTTATCTCTTTTGATCCTAATATCCGATTAAAACTTTGGAGTAAAGAAAAGGCAAAGGAATCATTACTACAATTTCTTCCCTATGTTGATATTGTTTTAACAGGAGAAGAAGAGGCTGATATTTTATTGGGAGAAACAGATCATAAGCAAGTGATAAAGAAATTTAAATCATTTGGGGCAAAGTACGTTGTAATTAAACAGGGTGAAAAAGGATCTATAGGTTCTTATCTTGATGAATATTTTGAAGCCGAAGCCATTAAACCGCGTAAAGTTGTTGATACTGTCGGTGCAGGAGATGGATTTGATGCAGGTTTTATCTATGGAGTTTTAAATGGATGGGATTTAAACCGCTCTCTTCGTTTTGCAAATGCAATTGGTGCAATGGTTGTAAGTGTATCTGGTGATAATGAAGGTCTCCCTTATTATGAAGATGTTTTAGCATTCTTAGGGGAAAAGGAAGTTGTTGAAAGATGAAGATTCAGCTGGCTTTAGACCGGCTAACAAAAGAGCAATGTTTTGATATAGTTCGGCGAACAAGCGACTACATAGATTGGATAGAAGTTGGTACAGGAGTCATTAAAGAATACGGAATGTCGATTGTACGCAAGATGAGAGAAGCCTATCCCCAAAAAACAATTGTGGCTGATATGAAAACGTGTGATGCTGGGAAATATGAAGCCATGCAAGCTTTTGAAGCAGGTGCAGATATTACGACAATAATGGCATTTTCTTCAGATAAAACCATTCAAGATGCATTGGATATTGCGAAAAGGTTTAATAAAAGAATCATGATCGATCTACTGGGGGTGAAAGACAAAAAGAGAATACAAGAGTTAAAAGCTTTAGGAGTCGATTTAGTTTCCTTACATATAGGAAAGGATATGCAAGAAACTATCTCTTTTGAAAAAGATAGATTTCAATTAGTTGAAGGTTTATCAGGTATAGAGATCGCAGTAGCAGGTGGTTTAGATCTTAAAAACATACCCATGATTATAAAGAATAATCGCCCTAATATTTTGATTGTTGGAAGCGCAATCACTAAGGCAGAGCGTCCAAATGAAATCGCTTCAAAAATTAAGGAGTTGATTCAATAAATGATAAAGGAAATCCTTGAAACCATTATAGGCGAAATGAAAAATGTCCTATCAAAAATAAATGAAGAAGAAGCGATGACTTTTATATCGCAAATTGATCAAGCTAAACGCATTTTCATTTATGGTGAAGGACGCTCAGGATTGATGGCAAAGGCATTTGCAATGAGGCTTATGCATAGTGGTTATCAAGTCTATGTGGTTGGTGAGACAATTACACCAAGTATTGAGAAAGAAGACTTATTAGTTGCAATTTCCGGGTCTGGAGAAACGGATACCATCTATCAATTTGTTCAAAAACTAAAAAAGATCGGTGGAAAGGTTGGACTTGTTACAACAAATCAAGATTCAAAGATTGCTAGAATTAGTGATTATATTTTGAAGGTACCTGCTGCAACAAAATATCGCAAACCTGAAGAACCAGATACGATTCAACCACTTGGTAATCAGTTTGATCAGGCTGTTCATCTTCTCTTAGATGCTTTGATTATATATAAAATTCAAAATAAAATACAAATCAATGAAGAAATGCGAAAACGTCATGCAAACTTAGAATAAATTTAATTTTTAGATTCATGTATACAAAAGAATGAAAGGGTGTATGAAAGAATGGCAGATGTAATTGTTTCCTATGAAGAATTGAAGAATCTTGTTGTTAAGAAATTAAGTAATGCTGGTATTCCTAATGAACACGCAGGTATTGTAGCTGATGTCCTTGTTCACGCAAATCTGCGTGGAGTAAATTCACACGGTGTCTTAAGAACAGAACATTATGTAAAAAGAATCAATGAGGGGGGGATTAATCCAAATCCAAAATTTACTGTGAAAGAAACAGGACCTTCAGCAGCAATATTTGATGGAGACGACGGAATGGGCCATGTCGTAGCTAAAGAAGCAATGGAATATGCAATCAACATGGCAAAGAAAAATGGAGTTGGCATGGTAGGGGTTATTAATAGTAGCCACTGCGGTGCATTGTCTTATTATGTTCAACAGGCCGCTCAAGAAAATATAATAGGAATTGCAATGACACATACGGACAAAGTGGTTGTTCCTTTTGGTGGAGCAAAACCCTTTTTTGGAACAAATCCAATTGCCTTTGGTTTCCCAGCTAAAGAGAACAAACCTATTATTTTAGATATGGCAACCAGCAATGTGGCTTTTGGAAAGATTTTGCATGCAAGAGAAGTTGGGCAATCCATTCCAGCAGATTGGGGAGTAGATGAAGACGGTAAGCCAACAACGGATCCAGAAAAAGTAAGTGCACTATTACCATTTGCTGGGCCTAAAGGATATGGATTAGCAATGGTTGTAGATATCTTTTCTGGCATTCTTGTAGGGGCAGCTTTTGGCCCACACATTACCCCAATGTACGGAGAATATAACAAAATGCGTAAGCTAGGACACTTTGTCGCTGCCATTAATCCTGCAGTATTTACGAACTTAGAATCATTCTTAAGCAATATGGATCAAATGATTAATGAAATTCATGCATCCCAACCGGCAGAAGGATTTACTCGAGTAATGGTGCCTGGTGAACCAGAACAACGAAATGAAGAAGAAAGATTGAAAAACGGAATACCTATCCCTGAATCTATCTACAATTATTTAATTCAAAACTAATTTTAATTAGGGTGACTTACTATGGACGTAGTAACAGTTGGAGAAACAATGGTTCTTATGACCCCAGATTCTAGTGGACCAATGAGATATGCAAATGAATTTATGCGGAAGTTTGCTGGAGCTGAATCCAATTTGGCTATCGGATTAGCTAGATTAGGCCATCAAGTCGGTTGGATTAGCCGAGTAGGGAAAGATGAATTCGGTAAAGCAATGGTTTCATTTATTAGAGGAGAAGGAGTTGATGTGAGCCAAGTAAAGGTTGATGATTCTGCTCCTACAGGGCTTTATTTCAAAGAATTCAGAAGAGCGAATGATCTTAGAGTCTATTATTATCGGAAAAATTCGGCGGCAAGTAAGCTAAGCCCGGTTGATTTGAATGAGGAATACATCGCAAGTGCTAAATTCCTTCATATCACAGGTATTACACCTGCATTGAGTGATAGTTGCTACGAAATGATATTTTCAGCAATAGAAATGGCTAAAAAACATTCCGTGAAGGTGGTGTTTGATCCGAATTTAAGAAGAAAACTATGGGACGAAGGAAAAGCGAGAGAAACTTTTCTAAAAATCGCTTCTCAAGCAGATATTGTCCTTCCTGGTCTTGATGAAGGCGAGTTTATGTTTGGTGAAAAAGACGTAGAAAAGCTAGGGAAGTTATTTATTGAACATGGTTCTGCTATTGTTGTGATCAAAACAGGTGCAGATGGAGCTTTTTACTTTACAAATGATGATCATAGATTTGTTCCTGGTTTTCCTGTTGCAAAAGTAGTTGACCCCGTTGGCGCAGGAGATGGTTTTGCTGCAGGATTTATTTCTGGTTTACTAGATGAACTAAGCCTATATGAAGCAGTGAAAAGAGGAAATGCATTAGGAGCTTTTGCAGTGACAGTGAATGGGGACGTTGAGGGTTTACCTGATAGAGACGAGTTGTTCACATTTTTCAATGAAAAAAGTAACGATGTAAGCAGATAGGGGTGAAATAATATGAAGCTACTACAAGAAATTATGGAAAATGGGGTCGTTGCAATTATTCGAGGCGCAAAACCCGAAAATATTCTACAAATAGCTAAGGCTTTAAAAGATGGAGGAATAAAAACTCTAGAGATAACTGTAGAAACTCCAAAAGTATTAACATTAATTGAAAAAGTTTCAGATGAATTTGGAGATGATCTAATCGTTGGTGCAGGAACTGTTCTTGATCCTGAAACAGCAAGAGTAGCAATTATGTCGGGGGCTAAATTTATCTTTTCACCAACAGTCAATGTGGAAACGATTCAAATGGCAAAACGCTATGGAGTCATTAGTATACCAGGTGCATTAACTCCGACAGAGATAATTACCGCTTACGAACATGGAGCGGACATCATCAAAGTATTTCCAGCAAACGTTTTTGGACCAAAGTATTTAAAAGATATCCATGGTCCATTACCACATATTCCTTTAATGCCAACTGGTGGATTAGATTTAACCAACGTAGCAGATTACATTAAAGCAGGTGGAGTAGCCGTTGGTATTGGAAGTTCTTTAGTAAACACCAAGAAAATGATAGATGAAACTTACTTGAAAGAATTAGAGTCAAACGCTTCAAAATTTGTTTTAGCGGTAAGAAAAGCAAGAGAAAAATAAAAAAACATTACTTGAAGAAATCAAACTTGAAAGGAGGGATCCTAACAAGATTTCTTCATAGTAATGTTCAAATAAAAAAGCAACCTAATTTATTATACATCAATTGGGGGGTAAATAAAGATGAAGCTTAAGAAGTTATTTTTATTCGGATTAATTGCTGTGTTAATGTTAACATCTGTTGCTTGCAGTCAAGGTACAAATGATACGCAAGCTACTTCTAAAGATGGTGTAACAAAAATTAAGATTGCAAACTATTTTGCAGAAGATCATCCTCAAAATGTCGCATTAAGAGAAAAATTCAAGAAGATTGTTGAAGAAAAGACAAATGGAAAAGTTGTTGTTGAAATATACCCAAGTAACCAACTGGGTGATGAGGCGCAATTTACCAATGGTGTTCGAAATGGAACAGTTGAAATGGCTATTACGGGTATGGGATTACAAACTGCTAATCCAAAGATTGGTGCAGTCGAGTGGCCATTCTTATTTGAGAGTTATGACCATGCACGAAAAGCATTAAACGGTGAAGTTGGAGACGAAATTGAAACAGAGTTTCGTAAATTAGGTGTAGAACCTTTAGCATGGACAGTAAACGGTTTCAGAGTCATTTCTGCTAATCGTCCAATTAAATCAATGGATGATTTCAAAGGTTTCCGTTTAAGAATGCCAAACATTCCAATTTTCGTTAATACAGGTAAAGCATTAGGCGCTAATGTACAGCCGCTTCCATTATCTGAAGTATTTACTGCATTAGAACAAAAAGTTATTGATGGTCAAGAAAACCCATACGCAACATTAAAAGCTTCTGGTTTCTATGAAGTTCAGAAATACGTATTAGAATCAAATCACATGTTTAGTCCAAACGTTTATTTAATGAATAAGAAGTTATTTGATAGTTTTGATAAAGAAACACAACAAATTATTAAAGAGGCTGCTCAAGAATCTGCAAATTACGAATGGGAACTTTTATTAAAATCAGAAGAAGATGTTAAAAAGTTCTTAAAAGAAAAGGGTCTTGAAATCATTGTTCCTGACGCTCAATTTAAAGAGCAAATGGTTAAAGCAATGGACCCCGTATATCAAGATCTATATAAACAATATGATTGGGCAAAAGCGTTTGTAGAAAAAGTTCGTAATTCTAAGTAATAAACTATTGCCATGGGAATAAATCCCATGGCAATATCAATCCATTAAGAGGTGAGGCGAGATGGAGAAACTATTAAAATTGTTAAATGGCATTTTAAATGCGATTATTGTATTGGTCCTTAGTATTATGGTTATTCTCGTTTTTCTAAATGTTGTTCTCCGATACGGATTTGATTCTGGGCTCACATGGTCGGAAGAGATAGCCCGATTCGCATTTGTGTGGGTTGTATTTTTAGGAGCAGTGGTAGCATTAAAAGATAAAAGCCATTTAGGGGTAGACTTACTAACAGCGAAACTCCCTTTATTTATACAAAAAATATTATATGTTATATCAAATCTTTTAATTGTAGTTGTTTTAGGATTATTTATAGATGGATTACTGAAAATGATGGAATTAAATAAATTAGTTAAGGGACCTGCAACAGGAATTCCTATAAATATCCTCTATTGGGCCGGATTATTTGCTGCGGTAGTTATGATTGCTATAAGCATCGTTCAGACCGTTCGTTTTGTTTTCTTTAATCAAGATCCTCCTCCTTGGGTCAAAACAGAAATGGATTCAACAGTGAAGTTAAGGGAGGGGAAATAAAATGATATGGTTATTTTTAGGAAGTTTATTTTTCTTCTTACTTATTGGTGTTCCTATAGCTATCTCAATGTTACTTAGTGCCATAGCAATGATGTTAGCATTAGGTATTTTTGACACTCAAATAATTGCTGAGAATTTGATTAATGGTGCGAATAGTTTTGCGCTAATGGCCATTCCATTCTTTGTATTAACCGGGGAAATCATGAATGTTGGTGGAATTTCTCAAAGGATCGTTGATTTTGCCAGTTCGTTAGTCGGTCATATTCGTGGCGGCTTAGGTTATGTAATGATTATCTCAGGTGTTATATTTGCTGGATTGTCTGGATCCGCTGTAGCGGATACTGCAGCTTTAGGTGCCATACTAATCCCAATGATGGTAGCAAAAGGTTATAATGTCAATCGTTCATCCGGTTTAGTAGCTGCAACAGGTATACTTGGAACTATTATTCCTCCAAGTATTCCGATGATCCTATTTGGAGTAATTGGTGGAGTTTCAATTACTAAGTTGTTTATGTCAGGTATTGTTCCTGGAATTTTATTGGCAACTGGTTTAATTACGGTATGGTATTTTGTAGCTAAGAAAGATAATGCTCAAACCATGCCAAAAGCAACAAAAGAAGAAAGATGGAAAGCGTTTAAAAGAGCATTTTGGGCATTATTGCTCCCACTAATCATTATCGTTGGATTACGTGGAGGTATTTTTACACCTACCGAAGCAGGCGTAGTTTCTGCAGTATATGCATTAATTGTTAGTTTTGGCTATAGAGAAATGAAACCAAGAGATTTACTAAAAGTATTTATTGAAGCAACCAAAACAACTGGAGTTGTTATGTTCTTAGCTGCAACCGCAATAGTTTCTGGTTATGTCATCACAGTTGCTCAAGTGCCTTTAGAATTAGCCGAGTTCTTGCAAGGGCTTACAACTAATCCAACCATTTTAATGATCATTATTATGATTTTCTTATTATTAGTAGGTATGGTTATGGACTTAACTCCAGCAATTTTAATCTTCACACCTGTTTTATTGCCTGTGATTACTCAAGTGGGAATTGATCCCGTTTATTTTGGATTATTGGTGGTTATTAACTTATCGATAGGGTTAATTACACCGCCTGTTGGTACTGTACTATATGTAGGGTGTGGAATTAGTAAGATAAGTTTAGTTGAAATTTCTAAGGGTGTATTACCATTTTTAATTGTTGAAGTAATTATCTTATTCCTTTTAGTTTTATTTCCCGAACTAGTAACCGTTCCGCTTGGGTGGTTTGCTTAAAAAAAGATTTAAAAAAATAGGGGGATTATAATGGTTCAAAATGGTCTTTTTAAAGGCATTATCCCACCAGTATCAACCATCTTTAACGAAAACCTAAAATTGGACCGCCAAGGAATGGGGAAATTAATTGATTTTCTCATTGATTCGGGAGTACATGGATTATTTTTCTTAGGTAGTGGTGGCGAGTTTAGCCAGATGTCTTTTGAAGAGCGAAAAGAAGTTGCTGCATTTGCAACAGAATATGTAAAAGATAGAGTACCCGTTTTAATCGGAACAGGTGGAACCAATACGCGTGAAATCATTGCTCTCAACCAACATGCTAAAGAAATCGGAGCAGACGGTGTTGTGATTATTAATCCATATTATTGGCCATTAACGGAAGAGAATTTATTGGCTCATTATGGCGAAATCGCCGAAAACACGGAACTACCGATTTTACTCTATAACTTCCCAAATCTGACAGGCCAAGATTTAACACCGGAAATCGTGTTAAAGTTAGTAGATAAATACCCGAATATTGTTGGTATCAAAGAAACGGTTGATATGGCAGGGCATATTCGAGAAATGATCCTGAAAGTAAAAAGCAAACATCCTCATTTCTCTGTTTTAGCAGGTTTTGATGATCACCTTTTAAATACGCTTTCCCTTGGTGGAGATGGTTCGATCTCAGCCAGTGGAAACTTTGCACCTGAATTAACGGTAGGAATCTATCAAGCATTCCAGAATAGGGATTATGAAAAAGCGATTGAGTTACACAAAAGATTAGCATTCTTGCCTCTTATGTATAAGTTAGATTCTCCATTTGTAAATGTAGTTAAAGAGGCAACAAAACTTAGAGGGCTTGATATTTCCACTCATGTTCTCCCACCTGCTCGTCCTTTAAGTGAGGAGAAAAAGCAAGAATTGATTGCAATATTAAAAGATGCCTCTCTTTTATAATTAATGAAACATATTTGGAGTAAATTATGGGTTATCTATATTGGGATAGTGAAAACACTATCCTTTTTTATTGCAAATAAACACTGAAACCACACTATTGGATTAATCCTTTACAACAAGAAGTAGTAGTTCTTTGCGTTATTACTCCAGTTTTTTTTTTGAATCATTATGAATCAGAGAAAGGTGGTTATTATGAGAGTAGCTATAGATATAGGGGGTACCTTTACGGACTTAGTACTATGTTGATGATGATGGGAGAATCGGCATTGCTAAAAGTCATACTACCCCTCCAAATTTTGAACAAGGCGTAATTGATGTCATTGAGAAAAGTAATTTGGATCCGAGAGATATAGAAACATTTATTCATGGTACTACTCAGCTGTTCAATCATTAATCATTACTGGTATTTCTTACTACATATTCATGGACTTAAAAACAAGAATTGCCCCTGATCGTTTTACACCCGAAATTTGGAGAAATTAAAAATAGAAAATAAATCTCATAAGGAAGAAATGAGTAAATAAGAAAAACCTTTTGACATAATATGATCCCCTTATATTAGACAGAATAGAGATCTGTTTACTATATAGGGGATTTTAAATGACCAATTTTATTCTTCAAATATCGAGACGCGATCTCCTGATGTTGTAATTCCCGAAAAATTATCAGGGTCAAACTGTTCCCAATGGGTAGTCTCATCTAAAATCATAGCACCTTGCTGTTGTAAACGCTGAAAGTCATCTTCAGACAAAAAGATATACTCATACTTATTCAGATAACGAATCCTCCATAATGTTTTACCCTTAAGTTCTGCAAACCATTGATGCAATTTTTCGCAACCTTCTTCAATTTTAGTTAGTTTTTTTTCACATAATGGACAGAGGTATTCCATTATTTTTTCCCCTCGCATTCAATGATAAAAATTGGCTTCTCGCCAATTTATCTAATCTAACTTCTAACTTCTAATTTCTTTTTATTATATGTTATGCAACTATTCGATAAATTTCAATCATCAATTGAATTAATTTTATCAATTTATTTTAATAATTTTTTGATTCATTGTGAATAAATGGAAGTGATTGATTCATCGAATAATGGTTTCATGAATCGGGTAACGTAACTTTAACAAAGGAAAAGGAGGGGAATCCATTTGAAAAAGGATCAAGAACAAAAAATCCCGCCTCATATTGATATGGTAGAACAAATGGTTCAATCCTCACCAAAATTAAAAAGAAAAGCAAAAAAAGGGAAGGAATAACGGAAGCTTTAACTCCTGAAAGGAGAGAAAAGAATGATAACCGTGATCGGGTTTATAACGATATTTTTGATCCTTCTTTTCTTACTCATCAGTTATTACTTTTTAGTTAAAAAACCAAAAACGGCCAAAAAGGAACAATCTAATATCATTCAGCTGCAAACCGATGGATTTGATTTTATTCTCTATAATGGAAAGGTAAAAGAATTAATAACCGATTATCATCGGTATCTTGCAGACTTAGATGTGGTAGTCTATAGTAAGAGATTATTTATTGGTTTTTTAGAACCAAAATATGCTTACATAGACATTCCAGCAAAAGCCATTCAATCGGTAAAGTATGAACCCAATAAACTAACAATATCTTGTTTTAAAGAATTATCTGGTACGAAAAAGATTGTCATAAAAACAAAAACAACCCAACAACTTTATCATTTAGCCAAAAAGATTGATTTTATCTCACGAAGATCAAAAAAAGTTACTGCAATATGAAAGAAAAGGGAGTTCGAGGCTCCTTTTTCTCATTTTAAGTCTTGATTCATTTTTTTCAATCAAGTTGGTTAGTAGCGTTAAGCTAAAACTTAAGACAAAGTAGAAGATGACGACATCAGTCGAATAATATGATGATCTATGAATAGACAGCCATTTGAAGTGTCATCCATAAACCTATCAGAAGAATATTTAATGCTCCTCAAAATGAGCGTACTCTTTCATTCCTACGAAAAGTTTTGTAATATTTATCCATAATTTTCGTTATAAAATTTTTGTTGACAGTTTTATTATGAGGTGGTACTATTTATTCATCTGTTATGAAGCATTGATTTGATGAAGTGAATAAGTGTTGTATCCTTATCTAGAGAGGTGGAGGGACTGGCCCTATGAAGCCCGGCAACCTACCATAATATTATGGGAAGGTGCCAATTCCTGCAGGACTTTTTGTTCTGAAAGATAAGGAAAGGACTTTCGTTAAAATTAGGGATCCTTTCTGAGTTTTTCAGAAAGGATTTTTATTTTGTCAATGTAGAAAAATATCAACAAGCTTTGTTGTGACATAGAAAGTGGTGAATAGAATTGATTCGACTTCATAAGGTGAAAAAAGTATATAACGGTAACAAAGAAGAAGTTGTTGCCTTAAAGGAAATTAATTTAGAAATCGAAAAAGGTGAAATCTATGGGATCATTGGTTACTCTGGGGCTGGGAAAAGTACATTGATCCGCTTAATCAATATGTTAGAAGAGCCAACAGAAGGGGAAATTTGGGTAGATGGTCGCCAAATGAACCGATTAAGTCAGAAGGAACTTCGTAAAGCGAGACAGGAAGTTGGGATGATCTTTCAACACTTTAATTTATTATGGTCCCGAACGGTTTTTGAGAATATTGCCTTTCCTTTAGAAATTGCTGGTGTACCAAAAGAAGAGATCAATCAAAGGGTGAATGAGTTAATCGATCTTGTTGGTTTAACAGAAAGGGCAAATGCCTATCCTTCAGAATTAAGTGGTGGGCAAAAACAAAGAGTAGGGATTGCTAGAGCTTTGGCGAACCGTCCAAAGGTATTGTTAAGTGATGAAGCTACTTCCGCGCTTGATCCCAAAACGACGGATTCAATCCTTGAGCTGTTGCAAGAGATTAATCGAAAAATGGGAATTACCATTATCTTAATTACTCATGAGATGCATGTGATTCAAAAAATTTGTCATAAAGTAGCTGTGATCGATCAAGGAGAAATTGTTGAAGAAGGCCCTGTACTAGAGGTGTTCACCCACCCAAAACAACAAATTACTAAAGAGTTTGTCAAGCAAGTAACTGAACATATGGATACAGAAGAAACCATTCGCCAAATCCCGTTGGAAAAAGGAAGTTACATTTTAAAATGTAAATTTGTCGGTGAAAACGCCAACCAGCCAATTATTAGTCGCTGGGTGAAAACATTAGATGTTGAGGCCAATATTTTAGAAGGAAACATTCAATATGTTCAAGGTTCTTCCTATGGTTCGTTATATATTCAAGTGAAGACAACAGTAGATAAATTAAACGAATCGATTCAATTTCTCTCAAATTGCGGGGTAGAAGTGGAGGTGGTGGAGAATGTGGTTGGAACCAAGTGAATGGACGCAGCTATTTGAAGCAGCGTTAGAAACATTATATATGGTTGGAATATCGGGTTTATTTACCGTCATCCTTGGAATACCATTAGGAATCTTTTTGGTTCTAACGGATAAGGGACAATTATTAGAAAACCGTATACTCAATATCATCTTATCTGTCATCGTGAATGTTTTCCGTTCAATACCATTCATTATTTTGATGGTTTTATTAATTCCTTTTACTCGTAAAATAGTAGGGACACCGATTGGCTCTACGGCTGCAACCGTACCTTTAATCGTTGGGGCTGCGCCATTTTTCGCTCGGCTAGTTGAAACTTCCTTAAGAGAAGTGAATAAAGGGGTCATTGAGGCGGCCTTATCGATGGGGGCGAATATCCGCCAAATCATTTTTAAAGTCTACCTACCTGAAGCGATGCCTTCCATTCTGTCAGGGATTACTGTTACCTTGGTTGCCTTGATCAGCTATTCAGCTATGGCTGGAGTTCTGGGCGGCGGCGGCCTAGGAAATATGGCAATTATTTATGGTTATCAGCTTTATAACACACCTGTTATGTTAGTTACAACTGCTGTTATTCTACTTCTCGTCCAATTGGTTCAAACTCTTGGGGATCACATCTCTAAGAGAATAGATAAAAAATAATAAATATAGGGAGGAAAGTTTAATGAAGAAATTATTTGTTATTCTTCTCGTTGCGATTTTAAGTTTAAGTTTAGTAGCTTGTGGTGGTACCAAGCAAGAGAATCAAGGAGCAAATGCTGGTCAAGGAAAAACTGAAGCAATTACCTTAGTTGTTGGTGCAACAGCTGTACCACATGCTGAAATTCTTGAAAAAATTAAACCAACTTTAGAAAAAGAAGGCGTGAAATTAGACGTCAAAGTATTCCAAGATTATGTTCAACCCAATATTCAATTATCTGAAGGACAACTCGATGCGAACTTCTTTCAACATGTTCCTTACTTAGAATCGTTCACAAAAGAACGTAACATCACCAATTTGGTAAATATCGCGAAAGTTCATGTTGAACCAATGGGTATTTACTCTAAAAAGGTGAAAAATTTAAATGAAGTACCTCAAGGAGCAAAGGTCTCTATTCCAAACGACCCTTCAAATATGGGAAGATCTCTAGTGCTTCTTCAAAAAGCAGGATTAATTAAGCTTAAAGATGGTGTTGGGATTAAAGGAACAGTTTCAGACATTGTTGAGAATCAAAAGAATTTAGAAATTGTACCTTTAGATGCGGCAATGCTTCCTAGATCTTTAGAAGATGTAACACTTTCTGTCATCAATACGAACTATGCTCTACAAGCAAAATTAAATCCTGTAAAAGATTCTTTATTCATTGAAGATAAAGATTCTCCTTACGCTAACGTATTAGTCGTTCGTAAAGGCGATGAAAATAAAGAAGCAATTCAAAAATTAGTAAAGGCATTAAATTCTGAGGAAGTAAGAAAGTTTATTGAAGAGAAATATAATGGGGCAGTGGTCCCAGCTTTCTAAAAATCTTCATTTAAATAGGCTGACCTAAAAATAAAGATCAGCCATCGCAGATACAATATATATTGTCAACTAAAAGAGATTACTCTATATAAAGTAATTTTAAGATGGGTGCTGATCCTTGTGATTCAGCCCTTTTTTTTTTGATTTAAATAGGGATAAGCTGCATATAGATAAAATATACAAGCTAAGGGAGGGAGCATTTTGAAAAATTTTTATAAGGTTTTTATATTTTTATTTATGATTTATGCCATTTTTATGTCGTATTATTTGTTTCAAACCCATCAAGCACTTCCAAGTTCATATGCCGGTGGTCCGGCCGATCCAGCGACATTTATGACAAGTCAACAACTACAAACAGCAACTATTTTTTCAAGAATCAAGGATTTTCTTTTTTTCATGGGAGTACCATGGGAATGGGCAATTTATCTCTTCGTCTTAGGTACAGGTCTTTCCACGGCTTTTTATTTTATCGCGAAAAAAATACATAAACGGTCCTTATTCTTACAGGCGAGTATTTATGTATTTTTATTAAGTATCGTCATGTTTTTGTTACAGTTTCCTTTGAAATATTACTCATATAAGGTAAGCCGGGATTATGGGATCAGTGTTCAACCTTTTGAGGCATGGATGACTGATCAGGGCAAAAGCATATTACTGGATCTTGTGATAACGATTCCGATGGTTTGGATTTTATATACCATCATTCGAAAATCACCAAAAAAATGGTGGTTTTGGTTCTGGTTGATCTCGATTCCCCTAACGATCATGATGTATTTTATTCAGCCGGTTGTCATTGACCCTATTTTTAATGATTTCCAGTCCTTACAAAACCAAGAATTAAAAGGGGAGATTCTTGCATTAGCCGAACGAGCGGATATTCCTGCAGATCAAGTCTATCAAGTGAACATGTCTAAAAAAACAACTGCTATGAATGCCTATGTAACAGGAATCGGATCGAATGCAAGAATTGTTCTCTGGGATACGACATTAAATAAATTAGAAAAGGATGAAATACTGTTTATTATGGCACATGAAATGGGGCATTATGTCTATCATCATATTTATTGGATGTTATTAGGATCGATCATTGCGTCATTTTTTCTTTTTTACTTTGTGTATCGATTGGTACATTGGGTCGTTCGACGGTTTGGACATTATTGGGGAATAGAACGAGTCGCTGAGCTAAATTCTCTTCCTGTATTTTTGCTACTTCTTTCATTATTAAACTTTACCATTTCACCAATAGAAAATACGATTTCTCGATATTCGGAAAGAGCTGCTGATGAATATGGAATTCGAATGACACATAATCCAGATGCAGCGATTCGTTCTTTTCAAAAATTGACAATCAATAGTCTAACTGAACCTAATCCACCAGAGTTGGTGAAAGTATTCTTATACACTCATCCGACAATGGTAGAGAGGTTATATACCATCAGTAATGAAACGAAGCAGATTCAAAAACAAAACACGGAGAAAAGGACAAAAGAATAAGGGGGATGGGAAAACAGTGATAGGTAAAGACTATCGCTGTTTTTTTGCTTCGTGACACAACAGAGTACAAAATTTTGTGAGCAATAGCTCCTTTAAAAGAAATACACGGACAACGGAGCGCGTTGGAATATACAAACCTGATGTATCTTGTATGTTCTAACATTGATTCATTTTTGGGTTAATCTTTAACACTTCTTATATATTAAAATGTTTAAAAAATATGGTAATATAACATTGTGAATGAAAGGGGGAATTGAAATGATCAAGCAACCAATTGTACCGGTTGCTTTGAAAGAATGGGCTGTTAATATCGAAGCACTTGCAAATGGTACCCAAATTCTCTTAATGAGAAAAGGCGGGATTCATGAGGAAACCAAAGAATTTCAATTAAAAGAAGAAATCTTCTATCTTTTTCCTACATATTTACATCAAAAAAAGGAATTACTAAAATCAGAATTTCAATCCATGATTGATGAGACATTGAAACAATTTGATGAAAAGAAGAAGCTAGTAGACATCCAATACCTAGCAGCAGTAGTAGAAGATATTCAATTACAAGATGAAAACCTTATAGAAAAACTTCTTCCTTATCACATCTGGTCAAAAAATTTTGCAGAAACAAAGTTACATTGGAAGAAGCAAAGTCCCCTTCATGTCCTCTTGGTAAGGGTATACCGATTGGAACAACCGATTCATATCTCTCTAAAAGATGAGTATAATGGATGCAAATCTTGGGTATTCATTGAAGAGAAACTTCCTCAAACCAATGCAATCCCTGTTTTAACCGATGAGGAATTTGCAAAGCAAGTGAAAATCATTCATGAAATTTTAGAAAATGGAGAATGAGGTGAAGAAACGATGTTTGACGTTATTATTGTTGGCGGAGGAGTTTCAGGTTTATCCGCAGCTATTTTTACAGCCAATGCAGGCTTAAAAACACTTGTATTAAATGATGGCAAATCACAAATTACACGTGTAAGTTCTGTTCAAAATATTCCAGGTTTTCCTGAAGGTATTTCGGGGGAAGAGTGGATTCAACGAGCAAAACAACAAGTAGAAAAATTTAAAGGAACATTAAAAGATGAAAAAGTTGTAGAAGTGATCAAAAACGATGAGGGAACATTTGAAGTGAAAACAGAGAGTGAAACCTACCAAACAAAATATCTAGTTATCGCAACAAACGTAAATAAAGACTTATTAACTCCATTTGGCTATGAAGCAGTAGTAAATTCTTATGTACCGAATAACAAAGCCAAATCGATTCCAAATATTCCATTCACAGGAGAGACCTCAGTAGAAAATCTCTATATGGCTGGTTTAGTCACAGAGATTCCTAGCCAAGTATCTGTATCCCTTGGCCAAGGAGCTGCTGTTGGAATCGCCGTTGTTTCCAAAGAAAAAGGCACACCCTATATGTGGCATGATCTATAAGAAATAAAAGGCTTAACCAGAAAGGTCGTCAATAGATGACTAATGGTTAGGCCTTTTTTTGTAAATCCCTAAAACAGGTTCCTTTTTCTATAATAAATAACTTGACACAATTAAACTAACTTTTATATAATAACTTACAAAATGTAAGTTTTTTAGGGAAAGGAAATGTGCATGGTCCCCTCATTATTTATTAGTCATGGAGCTCCTACGTTAGCCATTGAAGATAATGATTATACTCAGTTTCTTCAAAATTTAGGTCGTCGGATCACACCAAAGGCGATTGTCATATTTACGGCTCATTGGGAAAGTGAAATCACGACGATTTCTTTTAAAGATGATGTTTATGAAACGATCTACGATTTCTATGGATTCCCGGAAGAACTTTATATGATGAAATATCCAGCAACAGGTTCTATCTCCATTGCATCAATGGTCGAGGAAAAGTTGAAAATTCATGATATTCCTGCAAAAAGTGACGAAAAAAGAGGATTAGACCACGGTTCATGGGTCGTATTGCAGCTTTTATATCCAAATGCAGATATTCCTGTCGTTCAAGTTTCAGTAAATCCTTATCTTATTCCTAAGGAACAATTTAAAATCGGAGAAGCTCTTCGTGATCTTGGGGAAAAAGATATTCTCGTCATTGGTAGTGGAGGAACTTCCCATAATTTACGAATGATAAAATGGGGGCAAACAACTCCAGAACCTTGGACCGTTGCATTTGATGATTGGTTAGTCGATCATGTACAAAACAGGAAGTTAGATTCATTATTTCATTATGAAAAGTTAGCCCCAAATGCTCGTTTGGCAGTACCAAGGCCTGAACATATCGTTCCACTTTTTATTGCATTTGGAAGTGGAGAAGAAAATAAGCAGCCAAAGTTATTACATCGAAGTTATCAATTTGGAACATTAAGCCATATTGTCTTTGAATTTTGATAATACTACTCCTTTTTAAAACATTGTTCTAACCATATCAGTTACAACAAGTGGAAGCAAAGTTTTTTCGCTCATAATGAGATTATTACGAAAGAACAATGTACCATTGGGGAGCCATTGTTGCAGCGCCAGGCTATACAGATCCATCTGTTTTCGGTGCTGACGGGAATCCATATGGAACAAGTGTAACCATTGACCAAAATGGCAAGATGATAGAAGATGTTCAAGCTGCTGTTAAAAATCAAGCAAAACGTACAGTACAAGTCGCTAGCTGGGTTAAACAAGCTAATCAATAATTTATAGGTAAGGGCTATCCTGTGTGATTTAAAGATCTTGGGTTAGCCCTTATTAATTTAGGATTTAGACGTTAGTTGTAAACCGATAATTCCCACAATAATAAAACTAATGAATAAAATCCGAACCAGATTCTTTGGTTCATGAAATAAGATTATTCCTAGAATCACAGTGCCCACTGCACCAATACCAGTCCACACCGCATAGGCCGTCCCAATCGGTAATACCTTCAATGATCTTGATAAGAGACCTAAGCTCCCGATCATCGCAATGATTGTTCCTACACTGGGCCATAATTTTGTAAATCCATGTGAGTATTTAAGGCCGATCGCCCAAGCGGTCTCTAATAAACCAGCAATAAATAATGAAAACCAAGCCAACGTAAAAAGACTCCTTTCTTAAAGAAAACTATAATTCCCATCATAACTTGTTTCATTCCTCCAAGCAACTTATACCATGATATGCGTAAAATATTTCTCGAGGAGATTGGTAGAAAATACTAGCAAAAAAAGAGAAGGCGTTCTATCGTAAATGTATGCTTTAGCAGGCAAATACATTTAGAAAAGAGGCCTTCTCATGGATACAATTATATCAAGCATATATCAGTTAATAAAGAGTACAAATAATTTAATCGAGTTAGAGGAAAGCATTCAAACTTATATGCAAGAAGTATTTAGTTCCTTATTGGGGGAAATTTTTACACAGTTAGATCAAGTCATTAAGAAAAAGAGACAAGATAAAGGTTGGAAAGTAAAAAGGGAAGATTGGAAAACAGTTCAATGTAGCTTTGGTGCAGTGCGTTTTCGACATACATTAATGGGAGATGAGAAAGGAACGCCCCATTATCCTTTTGATGAATGGGTGGGAATACGAAAAAACCAACGGTACAGTCCATTTGTTGAAGTCAAAGTTGCAGAATTAGCAAGTGAAAA